>NZ_JBGCUL010000002.1:0-113024 GCF_054177685.1 Pseudomonas sp. P5_A2_2 | reverse complement strand
GCCGCCATCGCGAGCAAGCTCGCTCCCACAGGGATGGATGGTGTTTGTGAGACCTTGTTAAACCTCAAGTCCCCCGCTTTGCACTGCGATACGCCCCCGGCCCAACCCCATACACTTGCTTGAACTGCCGGCTCAGATGGCTCTGGTCGGCAAACCCAAGTTGCATTGCGACTTCCAGCGGTAAACAACCACTTTGCAGCAACGTCCGCGCCCGGGCGATGCGCTGTTGCATCAGCCAGGTGTGTGGCGGCRTGCCGGTGGCGCGGCGGAACACTCGGGCGAAATGGAATGGCGAGAGATTGACCGCCGCCGCCAGTGTCTCCAGTGAGGGCGGTGCTGCCAGTTGCGCCTGCAGCAATTCCTTGGCCAGGCTCACGGCCCGGTGTTCCTTGCCGGGTTTGCCGGCATCGGGCACCGCCGCATGACGCTGCAACAGCGACAGCACCAGTTCGCGCCAGACCGTTTGTTGCTGCAATGCGGTGGCGGGGCTTTCCAGCAGGCGGTGGAGTTGGCAGAAACCGTTCACCAGATCCTGATCGCGATACAGCGTGGCACCGAAGGCCGGCAAGTGGTGGGTCGGCAATTCGAGTTCGGCCAGCAGCGAGGTTATCTGTCCGCTGTCCGGATAAAACGCCCGGTACAGCCAGCCATCCTCGGTACCTTTATGACCGGTGTGCAATTCATCGGGGTTGATCAGCACCAGCGTGCCGCTGCCCGCCAGGTGTTCGGCACCGCGATAACGATAACGCTGGGCGCCGGCCATGATCATGCCGATCACATAGCCGTCATGCACATGGKGCGCGAAACGATGATCGATGTAGCGGGCGGACAACAACTCGACCCCGGCCAGTGGTGCGGTTTGCCAGAAATGAATCGACTCGCCCTGATCGCTGACCATGGCTTTACTTGCGAGCCACGGCGGCCAGCCACTCGGGGATGCGCCGTTCCAGGTAGTAACCCGGTTGCCTGAGCGTGCCGTCTACGAATCCGACGTGCCCGCCCTTGGCTTGCAGTTCAAATTGCGTACAGGCGGACAATTCATCGACGTGCGGCAGGCTGTGGGGAAATACGAAGGGGTCGTCGGCCGCCTGAATCATCAGGGTCGGGGTGCGAATTTCGCCGAGGAAGTAGCGGCTCGATGCGCGGCGATAGTAATCCTCGGCATCGACAAAGCCGTTCAGCGGTGCGGTAACCCGGCCATCGAAATCCCAGAACGTGCGCATGTTTTCCAGTGAGCCAAGTGCGGCCAATGCGGCCAGGCCATCCTCGTGTCCGTCATGCTGGAACTGCCGCTGTTTGTTCTTGATGTAGGCGAGCATCTCGCGCATGAAATGCGCCTGATAGACCTTTGAGAAACCCTGGTCGATACGGTCGGCGCAGTGGTCCAGGCGGAACGGCACCGACACCGCCACGGCGCCCATCAAGTCGCTGTCGGTACCGGTTTCGCCCAAATGCTTGAGCAGGATATTGCCGCCCAATGAGTAGCCGACAGCATACAGCGGAGCGAGAGGCCGTTTGGCCCGCAAGTGCCTGATGGTTTCGGCCAGGTCTTCGCTGGCGCCGGAATGGTAGCTGCGCGGCAACAGGTTGGGTTCGCCTGAACAGCCGCGCCAGTTCAACGCGACACTGGCCCAACCCCGCTCGCCCAAGGCTTTTTGCATGCCGGCGACATAAGGCGAATTCGAGGAGCCGGTGAGCCCGTGCAACACGAGCACCAAGGGTGCGTCGGCGCTGTGCGGGCCGTGCCAGTCGAGATCGAGAAAATCGCCGTCTTCAAGCCAGAGACGTTCGCGTTCGCGGCCGATGTGCACGGTTTTACGCCACAGAGGCCCCCACAAGGTTTGCAAGTGCGGATTGCCGATGCCAAAGGCGGGGGTAAAGGACGGCGGTGAGGCCAGTGTGGGGTGCGATTGCACAGTCATTCTCGGTGGAAGTGTTCATGAGTCTGCCCGAAGACGCGGCGGGACAGCGCCGCAACCGCGTCATCATGGCTCTCTAACTTGCCACAATCTCGCCAGGTGCGCGACACATGGAATTGGTTGCGCTTTCGCTTGGAGCCGGCAGCGGTTGTTGATCTGTCTTCGGCCCCAGGATGACAGCGCGCCATTGGTCGGCGTGGTAATGCCGGTTGAGTGCGCTTTTGATTGATACAAGGTTCAGCTTCAAGGCGGCTTGCATGGCGAAGTCGAGGTCCAGCGGCAGATTGTGGGCGCTGATGGCGTACAACTGGCTCAGAATCTGCGCATTGGTAGCGCTGCCCAACGGCGCGCTACCGGTCAGTTGCTGTTGGATGTCTTCGAGTTCCTGTTGGGTCGGCCCTTGGGCGAGGAAGTCGTTGAACATCGTCTTGATATGGGCCAGCACGGCATCGGCCTGCTCTGGTCGGGTCTGCAAATCAATGGTCAGTAACCCCTGCGCCTGAAGGGCTGAAAGGTCGGCTTCAACGTGGTAGGTCAGGCCTCGGCGTTCACGCAGTTCATTGGTCAGACGGTTGGTGAAAACCCGCATGGCCATCTGAAGCGCGACGTAGTCCGGACTGTTTCGCAGGACACTTGGCTGGGCAAGGCGTAGATAAGCCTGGGTCGATGGTCGCTCAACGCGTAGCAGACCTGGAGCGGCCGGACTTGTCACTGGCTGGATCGCGGCAGTGGCCGGTCCCAGGGGCAAGGCCGCGGATATCTGCGCACCGATGCGCTGGGCTTCTTCCTCGGTGAGGTCACCAACCAGTGTGATCTGGGCATTGCCCGCGGCATAAGCCTCGCGATAAAAGTCTTGCACCTGGGTGCGGGTGACGGAGGTCAGTCCGGCCCTGGTTCCGTAGAAGGACTGAGCATAACCGTGCTCGGGAAACAACTGACCGAGGTTCGCTTGTCGGGCTTGAGCGGCATGGGACTGATCTTCAAGGTCCAGAAAGTACTGCAATTGGGATTTCACCGTAGGCAGGGACTCTTGCGGCAACAGCGGCTTGCCGAGTACCTGGGCAAACAGTTCCAGGGCTGGAGCGCGCCGTGATTCGTCACTCAGGCTACGCAGGGAAAACCAGGTCCGGTCCTGGCTGATATCCATACCCATCCTGGCACCCAGATTGTCGAACGTCGCCTGTATGGCGTTGACGTCCTTGCCAGCTACGCCCTCATTCAAAAGGCTATAGGTGACCGCGGCCAGGCCGGGTTGATGCGGGGTGTGGGCGCTGCCGGCAGCAAAACTCACCAAGGCATCAAACATTGGCAGGCCAGGGGTGTGGATGAACAGGATCTTCGTTCCACTGAGCGTTTTGTAACCCTTGATCGACAGCGTGCGCTGGGTCGCCGGAGTCTGTGGTTCATTGAGCGATTGCAGCACTGGTTTCTGGGGCGCCGTGGTTGCAACGGCAGGGGCCTGCGCACTCAACAGCATGCCGGCCAGGATCAATCCACTGATGAGGCCTTTGAGCTTATCCATTGTTTTTCTCCGGCAAGATTGTCGCGGTACTCAGGCGCTCACGCGTCAGGTAAGTCTTTGCGACCTGTTGAATATCCAGGGGGGTGACCTTGTTCAGCTCATCGGTATCCTGATCGGCCAGCCGCCAGTCCAGGCCGATGGTTTCCAGCAGGCCCAAGGTGTTGGCCTGTTCTTCCAGATCATCCTGCGCATAAACCGAGTTAGCGATCAGGAGGTTTTTCGCGCGCTCCAGTTCTGCCGGTTCCGGTGCCTTGCTCTTCAGTGATTCGATCACTTGCCACAGGCGGGCGAGGGCTTCGTCAGCGTCACTGAGCTTGTCCGGGTTGAGCTGGGTGCTGATGGTCAGTAACGAATCGCCGCGATTGAAGGCGTCGTACGCTGAGTCGGCCTCGGTGAATATCGCCTCGCCCAGTTGCAGTTGCTGTTTGATCCGCGCGCTACTGGACCCGGCCAGTAACATATCGAGCAGGCGCAGGGCATGGGCGGTCCGATGATCCGGTGCCGTGGTCAGGCTGGGCGCGTTGAAACTCATGATCAGGCGCGGGGATGCTATGGGTGCATACAGGGTCAGTGACCGTTCTCCGGCAGAAGCCAGCTCGACAGGGGTAGGCGCCACAGGTGTCGCACGTCGCTCAAGGTGGCCGAAGTGCTGCTGTGCCAGGGTCTTGATCCGCTCAGGTGCAACATCGCCAACGACTACCAGCGTCGCATTGTCCGGTGAATACCAGGCCTGATACCACTGCTGCAATTGCACGGCATTCATGCGTTGCAGGTCGTGCATCCAGCCGATTGTCGGGGTTCGGTAGCCGCTGGCCGGGTAGGCGATGCTGTTCAGTCGTTCTTGAGCCAGCGCGATGATTTCATCATCAAAGTGCATCCGACGCTCCTCCTGAATGACCTTGAGCTCCTGTGTAAAGTCCTGTGCATCCAGCTCGGCCGTACTCATCAGATCGGCCAGTATTTCAAAAGCGACGCCAGTGCGGCCGGAAGGCAGTGTCTGGTAAAAGACCGTGAAATCGGTGCCGGTAAATGCGTTTTCGCTGGCGCCCAGTTTTTTCAGTATCGCCGCGAACTCTCCGGCGCAGGCCTTGCTGCTGCCTTTGTAGACCATATGTTCGAGGGCGTGGGACAGGCCGGACTGGCCGGGAGGCTCGTAGCTTGCACCGACCTTGATCCAGAGCTGGGCGGTAACGATGGGCGAGCGATGGTCCTCGCGCACGATAACCTTGAGGCCGTTGTCCAGTACGAAGTCTTGCGTCGCGGGGGGTGTCGCCGCGCTGGCCATGAGCGGTAGCCAGGCGATAAAGGGCAGCATAAATAGGCTGCGGGAGATGTTCATCCGTGTTCATCCTCAGTGGTTTGCAGGTAATTGCGCAAACCACTGTGGATGATCCGTAAGGGCGTCAGGTGGTAACTATGTAGTGCACCTCACAACCAGGCTGGGGCAGTCGTCTCGCTGAAATGTCAGGCGTTGCGCTGCCACAACGAGTAATACACGCGTCCGGATTTCTGCTCCCGGTGCAGGCGCCAGTTCTCCGGCAGGCCCAGGGTCGACGGCGCCGACTCGCTTTCGGTGTACACCCAGGCGTCTTCGGCCAGCCATTGGCGCTCTTCGAGCAACTTGCAAACGGCGGGCAGCAGGTTCTGGTTGAATGGCGGGTCGAGGAACACCAGGTCGTAGGCCGTCGCGGTCTGGGTTTCCAGGTAGCGCAGGGCATCGGCAGTCTGGACCTGGCCGTTGGTGCACCGCAGCGTCCCCAGGTGCTCTTTCAGGCTGGACACCGCGATACTGCTGGCGTCCAGCGCCTGACCCATGGCCGCGCCACGGGACAGTGCTTCAAGGAACAGCGCGCCGCTGCCGGTGAACGGGTCGAGCACCTTGGCGCCCGGCACGTAAGGCGCGAGCCAGTTGAACAGGGTTTCACGCACGCGATCCGGCGTCGGGCGCAGGCCAGGGGCGTCGGGGAAGCTCAGCTTCCGGCTGCGCCATTCGCCGCCGATGATGCGCAGCTGGTTCACGCCGTTATGGACGTTTTTGGCGGGTTTTTTAGGATGGGCCATTAATGCTCCGGAACCCCGAGCGGCTGCTCGGAAGGTTTATCAGTAGGGGCCGGTAACGGCTTTTGCGGCACGGTCGGGCCAGCGCTGACGATGACCATCTTGTCCGTGCCCAGGTGTTTGTTCATGGCGGCTTTGACCTGCTCGACGGTCAAGGCCTGGGACTGTTGCATGAAGTCTTCCAGGTGACTCAGCGGCAGGTTGTAGAAACCGATGGCGCCCAGCTGACCGACGATATCGGCGTTGCTCGCGGTGGACAGCGGGAAGCTGCCGGCCAGTTCGCGCTTGGCGTCGTCCAGCTCTTTTTCGGTCGGGCCGGTTTTAAGGTAGTCGGCCAACACATCCTGCACCAGTTTCAGGGTGCCTTCGCTCATCTCGGCGCGGGTTTGCAGGTTGATCATGAATGGGCCGCGCGCCTGCATCGGGGTAAAGCCCGAATACACGCCGTAAGTCAGGCCACGCTTCTCGCGCACTTCGCTCATCAGACGGGTGCCGAAGCCGCCGCCACCGAGAATCTGGTTGCCCATGGACAACGCCGCGTAGTCCGGGTCGTCGCGGTCGATGCCCAATTGCGCGAGCATCAGGTTGGTCTGCTTGGACGGGAACTCGATATGGCCGACGCTGGCCTTGGGCTCGACCGGTTGCGCGATTTTCGCCAGCGCCGGGCCTTTGGGCAGGGCGCTGGACACCTGGGCGGCAATCGCTTCGGCTTCCGCGCGGGACAGGTCGCCGACCAGTGCGATCACCACGTTACCGGCCGCGTAGGCTTTCTCGTGGAAAGCCCGCAGCTGTGCCTGGGTAATCGCCGGGATGGTTTTCGCCGTGCCGTCGCTGGCGTGTGCGTATGGGTGATCACCGTACAAGCGGTTCATCAGTTCCAGGCTCGCCAGTTTGCCGGGATTCTGTTTCTGGTATTCGAAACCGGCGAGCATCTGGTTCTTGATGCGGGCAAACGAGTCGGCGGGGAAGGTCGGTTTGCCGACGACTTCGGCGAACAGCTTCAAGGCCGTCTCGCGCTTGTCCCGGTCACTGAGGCTGCGCAGCGACGCGATGGCCATGTCCTTGTAGGCACCGTTGCCAAAGTCGGCGCCCAGGCCTTCGAAACCCTGGGCAATGGCACCGACGTCTTTGCCGGCCACGCCTTCGTTGAGCATGGCGTTGGTCAACACCGCCACGCCCGGTGCATCGCCGTCCTGGCTGCTGCCGGCGGCGAAGATCAGGCGCATGTCGAACATCGGCAGCTCATGGGCTTCGACGAACAGCACTTTCGCACCTTCGGCAGTGCTCCAGGTTTGTACGTCCAGCTGGCGGTGGCCCGGTGCCTTGCCGTTGAGTTCGGTCAGCGATTGCAGTTTCTGGCTGGCCTTGGCCTTGTCCAGGGCTTCGCTGGCACTGGTTTCGCCAGAACGCGACAAATAGAACGCGGCGGAACCGAAAACGGCAACGGCGACCAGGCCGATCAGGGCCAGGCGAGAGGGTTTACGCTCACTCATGAGTCGTCTCCAGAGGCAGTACATGGGCGACGCTGAGACGTTCGCGGGTGAAATACAGCTTGGCGGCTTTCTGGATGTCTTGCGGCGTGACGCTTTCCAGATCGGCCAGTTCGGTGTCCATCAGCTTCCATGACAGGCCGACGGTTTCCAGTTGGCCGATGGCGGTGGCCTGGCTGGTGATCGAGTCACGCTCGAAGACCAGGCCGGCGATGACTTGTGCGCGTACCCGTTCCAGCTCTTCAGCGGTTGGCGCCGTGGTTTTAAGCTGGTCGAGCAGCTTCCACAATCCGGCTTGCGCCTGGGCGATGGTCTTGTGTTTCTGTGAGTTTGGCGATGCCGACAGGGTGAAGAGGCTGTCGCCACGGGTGTAGGCGTCGTAACTCGACGAGCCGCCGGACACCAGTTCTTCTCCGCGCTCCAGTTGCGTCGGGATGCGTCCGCTGTAGCCGCCGTCGAGCAGCGCCGAGATCAGGCGCAGGGCATTGACCAGGCGTTTGTCGTCGGTGGTGGCGATGCTTGGCACGTTGAAGGCCAGCATCAGGCTAGGCAGTTGGGTCTGCACATGCAGGGTGATCTGGCGCTCGCCCGGCTCGGCCAGTTCCAGCGGTTTTTTCGCGGCGGGCACTTCACGCTTGGCGATCGGGCCGAAGTAGCGTTGGGCCAGGGTTTTGACTTCGTCCGGGGTGACATCGCCAACCACCACCAGCGTGGCGTTGTTGGGCACGTACCAGGTTTCGTACCAGTGGCGCAGTTCTTCGACTTTCATCCGTTCAAGGTCGGCCATCCAGCCGATGGTCGGCGTGTGGTAGCCGCTGGCCGGGTAGGCCATGGCCTTGAAGCGCTCGTAGGCCTTGGACATCGGCTTGTCGTCGGTGCGCAGGCGACGCTCTTCCTTGATGACTTCGATTTCCTTGGCGAACTCGTCGGGCGGCAGGCGCAGGCTGGCCATGCGGTCGGCTTCCAGCTCGAAGGCTACGCCCAGGCGATCCCGGGCCAGCACCTGGTAGTACGCGGTGAAGTCGTCGCTGGTGAATGCATTCTCTTCGGCGCCGAGGTCGCGCAGGATCAGCGAGGCTTCGCCAGGGCCAACCTTCTCGCTACCCTTGAACATCATGTGTTCCAGAGCGTGGGACAGGCCGGTATTACCCGGCGTCTCGTAGCTGGAGCCGACCTTGTACCAGACCTGGGAAACCACCACGGGCGCACGGTGGTCCTCACGCACGACCACCTTCAGGCCATTGTCGAGGGTGAATTCGTGGGTGGGTTGCGGGTCGGCGGCCAGGGCCGAAAGGGGTAGGCAAACTGTGCTGAGCAGCAGGCCTGCGGCGCGGCGGGCAAGAGCATTCATTCGTTTTTAAACCTTTGGGGCTGCCCGCTTGGTCTTAGCCTAGGCGGGCGAGGAGGTGCTAGGATACTGATCCGGTTTACTGGCGGCCACGCCTATCAGGCCTTTGACCGGCCTTCGGGTTGTATGGGTTACCGGCAGAAACTTTGAGTTTGTCAGCTAAACTCTGCGTTTTCGCCGACGATGCCGTTCCAGTCCTTCGTATTAGTCGACCTTTGAGGCGCCGTTGGCACCTCGACAAAATGTTGCGCGTGAACAAGCTGGGTCAATCGCAGTCTGTTCTGCATCGAATATTTATTTGCCGGGGCGCCATTGGCGCGTCGCTACTGTGAGATAGCCGTCCTCCATGTTTGGTTCCAACGACGACAAGAAGACCCCAGCTGCGGCTGGCGAGAAAAAAAGCCTGTTCGGATGGCTGCGCAAAAAGCCGCAGGAACCCGTCGTCGAACAGCCACAAGCCATTCCTGAACCAGCGCCGGCACCGGTCCCGGTAATAGAAGAAGCGTCTGCATCGGTTGCTCTGCCGATTGCCGAGCCGGTGCTGCAGACGCAGGCCGAAGTCGTCGCCGAACCTGCCCGTGAAATCATCGAGCAACCGCTGACCAGCGCTGCCGAGCCGTGGCTGACCTTGCCCGTGGCGGAAGAGCCCGTGGCACTGGTCGAGAATGACCTGGCCCCTCACGTGACACCGCAGATACCGGCCCCGGCTGAGTTTGCGCCGGCCCCGGTTCATGCGCCTGAGATCGAGCCGGTGGTGGCGCCAGTCGTTGTGGCTGAGCCTGCACCTGCACCGGTTGTAATCGAACCGGTAGCCCCGATTGTTGCTGCACCTGCACCTGCACCTGCACCTGCACCTGCACCTGCACCTGCTCCCGCTCCCGCCCTCGCTCCCATCGAAACCCCGGTCCAGCCAGTGCGCACCGAAGAAACCAAAGCCGGTTTCTTCGCCCGTCTCAAGCAGGGCCTGTCCAAGACCAGCGCCAGTATCGGCGAAGGCATGGCCAGCCTGTTTCTGGGCAAGAAGGTCATCGATGACGAACTGCTGGAAGACCTCGAAACCCGCTTGCTGACCGCCGACGTCGGTGTCGAAGCCACTTCGGTGATCATCCAGCGTCTGACGCAGAAAGTCGCACGCAAAGAGCTGGCCGACGCCGATGCCCTGTACAAATCCCTGCAGGCCGAGCTGGCGGCCATGCTCAAGCCTGTCGAGCAGCCGCTTAAAGTCACCTCGCAGAACAAGCCGTTCGTGATTCTGGTCGTCGGCGTCAACGGTGCCGGCAAGACCACCACCATCGGCAAACTGGCGAAGAAGCTGCAGCTGGAAGGCAAGAAAGTCATGCTCGCCGCTGGCGACACCTTCCGCGCCGCGGCGGTGGAGCAGTTGCAGGTCTGGGGCGAGCGCAACAAGATCCCGGTGATCGCGCAGCACACTGGCGCCGACTCGGCTTCGGTGATCTTCGACGCCGTGCAGGCCGCCAAGGCCCGTGGTATCGATGTGTTGATCGCCGACACCGCCGGCCGCCTGCACACCAAAGACAATCTGATGGAAGAGCTGAAGAAGGTTCGCCGGGTGATCGGCAAGCTCGACGCCGACGCACCTCACGAAGTGCTGTTGGTGCTTGACGCTGGTACCGGCCAGAACGCCATCAACCAGGCCAAGCAATTCAACCAGACCGTCGAGCTGACTGGCCTGGCGCTGACCAAGCTCGATGGCACAGCGAAAGGTGGGGTGATTTTCGCCCTGGCCAAGCAATTCGGCCTGCCGATCCGCTACATCGGCGTCGGCGAAGGCATCGACGATTTGCGTACCTTTGAAGCAGAACCCTTTGTCCAGGCATTGTTTGCCGAGCGGGAGCGTTCATGATTCGTTTCGAACAGGTCGGTAAGCGCTACCCGAACGGTCACGTCGGCTTGCATGAGCTGAGCTTTCGAGTCCGTCGTGGCGAGTTTCTGTTTGTCACCGGCCATTCCGGCGCCGGTAAAAGCACCTTGTTACGGCTGTTGCTGGCCATGGAGCGCCCGACCAGCGGCAAATTGCTGCTCGCCGGGCAAGACCTGAGCACCATCAGCAATGCGCAGATACCTTTCTTGCGCCGGCAGATCGGTGTGGTGTTCCAGAATCACCAGTTGCTGTTCGATCGCACGGTGTTCAACAACGTTGCATTGCCATTGCAGATCCTGGGCCTGTCCAAGGCCGAGATCGCCAAGCGCGTGGACTCGGCACTGGAGCGCGTGGCGCTGTCGGATAAAACCGATCTGTACCCGGGCGACCTGTCCACCGGTCAGCAGCAGCGCGTCGGCATCGCCCGCGCCATCGTCCACCGTCCGGCCTTGCTGTTGGCGGACGAACCGACCGGTAACCTCGACCCGCGTCTGGCCGCCGAGATCATGGGTGTGTTCGAAGACATCAATCGCCTGGGTACCAGCGTGCTGATCGCCAGTCATGACCTGGCCCTGATCGCCCGCATGCGCCATCGCATGCTGACGCTACAACGCGGTCGATTGATCGGTGACGGGGAGGCCGCGGTATGAGCGCAACACGTAGCCCCAAGGTTTCCGAGCGTGTGGCCCCGAAGGCCGCCGATCCGCAGCCGCAAAAGAAAAAACGCGATGATGACGACGGGCCGGACTTTGCTACGTTGTTCCGCGCCTGGATCGAAAGTCATCGCGCCAGTCTGGTGGACAGCCTGCGCCGCCTGGGCAAGCAGCCTGTCGGCAGTTTTTTCACCTGCATGGTGATGGCGGTGGCCCTGAGTTTGCCCATGGGGCTGTCACTTTTGCTAAGTAATGTCGAGCGTCTGGGTGGTTCCTGGCAGCGTGCGGCGCAGATTTCCCTGTACCTGGACCTTGAGGCCAAGCCGGCGGAAGGCGAATCGCTGCGTGATCAGATCAAGGGAATGCCTGGCGTCGCCGATGCCGAATACGTTGGCCGGGATCAGGCGCTGGAAGAGTTCCAGAAACAGTCCGGGCTGGGCGAGGCGCTAAAGGAGTTGCCGGAGAACCCGCTGCCGGGCGTGGTCCTGGTGACGCCGAACGAAGTCGACAAGCCGGCCCTTGAAGCATTAAGACAAAAACTATCCGAGCTGCCGAAGGTACAACAGGCGCAACTTGATTTAGTCTGGGTCGAGCGTCTGGCAGCCATCCTCAAGCTGGGTGATCGATTTGTCTTCGGTCTGACCGTGCTTCTGGTTTCTGCATTACTTTTGGTGATAGGCAATACCATTCGTCTTCATATTGAAAACCGCCGCACAGAGATAGAAGTGATTAAACTGGTCGGCGGCACTGACAGCTATGTACGCAGGCCCTTTCTATATATGGGCGCGCTGTATGGCTTCGGTGCGGGGATTCTGTCCTGGGGCGTACTGGCGTTCGGCCTTGATTGGCTGAACGACGCGGTGGTAGGGCTGGCCGGTTTGTACGGCAGTGATTTTGCACTGGCTGGAGTGCCAGTTGCCGACGGTCTGTCTCTCTTGCTTGGCGCGGTGCTGTTGGGGTATATCGGTGCATGGATTGCAGTCGCACGCCACCTGAGGGAGCTTGCGCCTAAGTAGTATCATTTTGCTCGTATTGACCTTTCAGCGTTTTTGGGTTTTGGGAACTTGTCTTTCGGTTTCCGGTCAATTTTCGCAGTGCTGAACTGCACGAGTTTGTAAGTCGGAGGTTTTTTCGTATGACCAATTCTTTGCAACCTGCATATGCTCTGGTCCCGGGTGCGAACCTGGAGGCCTATGTGCACACCGTCAACAGCATTCCATTGCTGTCGCCGGAGCAGGAGCGTGAACTGGCCGAGAGTCTCTATTATGAGCAGGATTTGGGGGCGGCTCGGCAGATGGTGCTCGCCCACCTGCGTTTTGTCGTACATATCGCCCGTAGCTATTCCGGCTACGGCCTGGCCCAGGCTGACCTGATCCAGGAAGGCAACGTCGGCCTGATGAAAGCCGTGAAGCGTTTCAACCCGGAAATGGGCGTGCGCCTGGTGTCCTTTGCCGTGCACTGGATCAAGGCGGAAATCCACGAATTCATCCTGCGCAACTGGCGCATCGTGAAAGTCGCGACCACAAAGGCCCAGCGCAAGCTGTTCTTCAACCTGCGCAGCCAGAAGAAACGTCTGGCCTGGTTGAATAACGAGGAAGTCCACCGTGTGGCGGAAAGCCTCGGTGTTGAGCCTCGGGAAGTGCGCGAGATGGAAAGTCGCCTGACCGGCCATGACATGGCCTTCGACCCGGCTGCCGAAGCGGATGACGACAGTGCTTTCCAGTCGCCGGCCAACTATCTGGAAGACCACCGGTACGACCCGGCCCGTCAACTGGAAGACGCCGACTGGAGCGACAACTCCAACCACAACCTGCACGAAGCGCTGGAAGTGCTGGACGACCGCAGCCGTGACATCCTCTATCAGCGCTGGCTGGCGGAAGAAAAAGCCACGCTGCACGACCTGGCGCAGAAGTACAACGTGTCGGCCGAGCGTATTCGCCAGCTCGAGAAGAGTGCGATGAACAAGCTCAAAGTGTCGATCGCTGCGTAACTGGCGAGCAGGCAATAAAAAACGCCCCGATCGTTGATCCTGTGGGGGCGAGCTTGCTCGCGATGAGGTCCGAACATTCAATATAAAAGTTGAATGTCAGGCCGCAATCGCGAGCAAGCTCGCTCCCACAGGGATCTTCAGTGTTTCAATAAATGGTGATCGGTTATTCGGCCCAAGGCGCCCGGCGTGAATCGTTCAGTCCGACCAGATAGCTATCCCCGCCCAGTTGGCTCATCTGCCGTCGAATCCACCCTGCACGCCGCGAAACGTAGGAAGTCGGATGGCTGGCACTCCAGACTCGCGGGTTGGGCAGGACGGCGGCGAGCAGGCTCGACTGCTGGCGGCTGAGGCCTTTTGCACTCACACCAAAGTGATGTCGGGCGGCCGCTTCGGCGCCAAACACGCCGTCATCCCACTCGACGCTGTTGAGGTACACCTCAAGAATTCGCTGCTTTGGCCAAAACACTTCGATCAATGCAGTAAACCAGGCCTCCAGGCCTTTGCGCAGCCAGCTGCGTCCGGACCACAAGAACAGATTTTTCGACACTTGCTGGCTGAGGGTGCTGGCGCCACGGATCGAACCGCCGCGCTCGTTATGGGCAAACGCCGCCTGAATCGCGCCGATATCGAAGCCCCAGTGCTCCGGAAATTTCTGGTCTTCGCCGGCAATCACCGCGACTTTCAGGTCATCGGAGATCTCGTCCCAGGGTTTCCAGGTCCGTTGCAGGTCAATGGGTTCGCCATCGAACCAGGATTCGATCTTGCGCTCGACCATCAATGCGGTCCCCGGTGGCGGCACCACGCGAAAGATCAGCACCAGCAATACGCTGCCACCCATGAACCAGAGCACGGCATTGGTGAAACGACGGAAATAGATACGCAGCATAGAGATGGCTTGGCCGAACCCGTTGAGCAGGCCATTATACAGACCCTGTTGATCGAGTCTGACTGGAGTTCTGCATGCTGCGTGGCTTTCTGATGCTGGCCGCTTTTTTCGGCTTCACCGGTGTCGGCCTCGGCGCCTTTGCCGCCCATGGCCTGAAAAACCGCCTGAGCGCCGAGTACATGGCAATTTTCCACACGGGCGTCACCTATCAACTGGTACATACCCTGGCATTACTGGGCGTCGCATTCCTGGCCACGCAGATTCCCGGCCGCCTGATCACCTGGGCCGGCGCATCGTTTGCCATCGGTATCCTGCTGTTCTCCGGCAGCCTGTATGTTTTGACGCTGACGGGCCTCAGCAAGTTCGGCATCATCACCCCGTTCGGTGGCCTGGCCTTCCTGGTGGGCTGGTTTTGCCTGGGGTTAGCCGCCTGGCGCTTGCAACTTACCGCTTGACGCTTGTTGCTGACCTTTAGGTCATGATCGGGCTAGAATGCCAGCCCCTAAAAATGATGGCGGCATCCGGCATGCGCATTCAGTTGAACGGCGAATCCTTTGAACTGCCCGACGGTGAAACCGTTGCGGCCCTGCTGACCCGTCTGGATCTGACCGGACGCCGGGTGGCGGTCGAACTCAATCTGGATATCGTCCCGCGCAGTCAGCACGCAGACACCACGTTGAACGACGGCGACAACGTCGAAGTGGTGCACGCCATCGGTGGCGGCTAGCAACCTCGGCCGAGTGGCCACAGAATTCTGCAAGTACCTCACCCCTATAGAGGATTTCCCATGAGCATCGTTCGCAGCGACAAGCCTTTCGTCCTGGCCGGTCGTACTTACCAGTCGCGTTTGCTGGTCGGTACCGGCAAGTACCGTGACATGGAAGAAACCCGCCTGGCCATCGAAGCCTCGGGTGCCGAGATCGTCACCTTCGCCGTGCGTCGCACCAACCTTGGCCAGATCGAGGGCGAGCCGAACCTGCTCGAAGTGCTGTCGCCGGATCGCTACACCTTCCTGCCGAACACCGCCGGTTGCTACGACGCTATCGAGGCCGTGCGCACTTGCCGCCTGGCCCGTGAGCTGCTCGATGGCCACAACCTGGTGAAGCTGGAAGTGCTGGCCGATCAGAAAACCCTGTTCCCCAACGTGATCGAAACCCTCAAGGCCGCCGAAACGCTGGTCAAGGAAGGCTTCGACGTGATGGTCTACACCAGTGATGACCCGATCATCGCCCGTCAATTGGCGGAAATCGGCTGTATCGCGGTGATGCCGCTGGCTGGTCTGATCGGTTCGGGCCTGGGGATCTGCAACCCGTACAATCTGCAAATCATCCTGGAAGAAGCCAAAATCCCGGTGCTGGTGGATGCCGGTGTCGGTACCGCGTCCGACGCCACCATTTCCATGGAGCTGGGTTGTGATGCGGTGCTGATGAACTCGGCCATCGCCCACGCCCAGCAGCCGGTCATGATGGCTGAAGCCATGAGACATGCCATCGTCGCAGGCCGCCTGGCCTACCTCGCTGGCCGCATGCCGAAAAAACTCTATGCCAGCGCCTCTTCGCCGCTGGATGGTCTGATCAAGTAAGAGCCATTGATGACTGAATCGAACGACACGCCTATCCAGACGGAAGAAGGCGACGAGCGCCAACACCGCCGCATCAAAAGTTTCGTGATGCGCGCCGGGCGCATGACCGAAGGCCAGCAAAAGGGCCTGGAGCAGGGCACTCCGCTGTTCGTGCTGCCGCTGGCTGATGCGCCGGTGGACTTCGACCAGGTGTTCGGTCGCTCGGCACCGCGCTCGCTGGAAATCGGTTTCGGCATGGGCCACTCGCTGCTGGAAATGGCAGCGGCTGCGCCGGATCAGGATTTCATCGGCGTCGAAGTGCACCGTCCGGGTGTCGGTGCGCTGCTCAATGGCGTGCTGACGCAAGGCCTGACCAACCTGCGGGTCTACGATTGCGACGCGATCGAAGTGCTCAACCGCTGCGTGGCCGATAACAGCCTCGATCGCCTGATGCTGTTTTTCCCGGACCCGTGGCACAAGAGCCGTCACCACAAGCGTCGTATCGTTCAGGCGTCCTTCGCTGAGCTGGTGCGCAGCAAGTTGAAGGTCGGCGGCATTCTGCACATGGCCACCGATTGGGAACCGTACGCCGAATACATGCTGGAAGTGATGAGCGTCGCGCCGGGTTACCGCAATCTTGCCGAAGACGGCAAGTGCGTACCGCGCCCGGCCGAGCGGCCGATCACCAAGTTCGAACGCCGTGGCGAACGTCTTGGGCATGGCGTGTGGGATTTGAAGTTCGAGAAGTTGGCGTAAAACCTGTGGGAGCGAGCTTGCTCGCGATGGCGGCCTGACAGTCAACATWGATGTTGAATGTGATGGCCTCATCGCGAGCAAGCTCGCTCCCACAGTTGTCTGTGTGTGCCGCAGGATCAGCGGCGGTCAGCGACCACGCCAATCAACACCAACACCACCAGCAACACTGGCGCCAGGCTGTAGTTGTTGAACTGGCTCAGGCCGCGCACGACCCACGGCGTGGCGTAGATCAGTGCCGCGCCGCTACCGATCATGCACAGCAGGGACATCAGCGGCACGCGCAATGCGCCGGCGATGCTGCCCAGACGCTGCTCGACCCAGCCTTTGAAATCCGCACCGAACAGCACCAGCAGGCAACCCACCAGGGCCAGGGCGATTTCCGAGAGGTTGCTGCGGCTCCAGCGAGACACGGTGGCAAGCAGGTCGAGTACCAAATCCATTCGTTTTCCCTTAAGGCTGAAATCAGCTCAGAAATTTCTGCAGCAAGTCGTTGAGGAAGAGTTGTCCGCGCTCGGTGGCTACCAGACGTGACGGTTCGACCTGCAACAGGCCGCTTTGTTCGGCTTCACGGCGGCCCTCAGCAAGGCTTTCCAGCGTCATGCCGGTACGTTCCGGGTACAGCCGCGATTCGACGCCTTCAGTCAGGCGCAGCGCGTTCATCAGGAATTCGAACGGCATTTCATCATTGGTCAGCGCTTTCTCGCCAGCCTGGAAGCTTTTCGCCGGATTCAGGTAGTCCTTCGGCAGGCGGGTCTTCCAGGTGCGAATGATGCGCCCGTCCGGATGGCTGAGCTTGCCATGGGCGCCCGCGCCGATGCCGATGAAGTCGCCAAAACTCCAGTAATTGAGGTTATGACGCGCCGGGCGACCTGGCAGGGCATAGGCCGAGACTTCGTATTGCGCGTAACCGTGTTCAGCCAACAACGCTTGCCCGGCTTCCTGAATGTCCCACAGCGTGTCGTCTTCCGGCAGCGTTGGCGGCTGGTTCCAGAACACCGTGTTCGGTTCCAGGGTCAGTTGATACCACGACAGGTGTGTCGGTTTCAGGGCGATGGCTGTGCGCAGGTCCGCCAGGGCATCATCCAGGGACTGGTTCGGCAAGCCATGCATCAAGTCCAGGTTGAA
Organism: Pseudomonas sp. P5_A2_2; assembly: GCF_054177685.1. Taxonomy (NCBI): domain Bacteria; kingdom Pseudomonadati; phylum Pseudomonadota; class Gammaproteobacteria; order Pseudomonadales; family Pseudomonadaceae; genus Pseudomonas; species Pseudomonas sp. P5_A2_2. The sequence continues at coordinate 95,834 of NZ_JBGCUL010000002.1, read as the reverse complement.
GTTGTCGAACCCGGCCTGTCGCGCCATGCCGGCGGCACGTACGGCTTCGTCACCGTTGTGAATCCGCCCCAGGGCCTCGAGTTTTTCTTGCTGGAAACTCTGGATGCCGATCGACAGGCGATTGATCCCCAGTTTCCGGTACGCCACGAACTTGTCTTGCTCGAACGTCCCCGGATTGGCTTCCAGCGTGATTTCGATGTCGCTGGCAAACGGGATGCGCTGTTCGACGCCTTTGAGCAAGCGACCCAGCGAATCAGCACTGAACAGGCTTGGCGTGCCGCCCCCAAAGAAAATCGAGCTCAGCTCACGACCATAAACGGCGTGCAGGTCTTGATCGAGATCGGCCAGCAAGGCGTCGACGTACTCTTCTTCCGGCAGCACGGGGCTGGCGGTGTGGGAGTTGAAGTCGCAATAAGGGCATTTGCGTACGCACCACGGGATGTGGATGTACAGCGCCAGGGGTGGCAGCACAGGCAGCGCTGCCCTGGGCGTTTGTGCGGCGCCACCGAAGATCAGTGGCTTTGCTGCGGAATCGTGGGTCATTTCAAGCCCAGACGCTGGCGCAGCAGATCCATTGCACGGGCGCGGTGGCTGATCTGGTTCTTGTCGCTTGGGCTCAGTTCGGCGCTGGAGCAATCGCGCTCCGGCACCCAGAACAGCGGGTCGTAGCCGAAACCGTGTTCGCCGCTGGCCTCGGTCAGGATGCGCCCGTGCCACAAACCTTCGCAGAGGATCGGCAACGGATCATCGGCGTGACGCACCAAGGCCAGCACGCAGACGAACTGCGCGCTACGTTCTGCTTCAGGCACATCTTTCAGCACGTCGAGCAGTTTGGCGTTGTTCGCCGCATCGCCCTTGCCGTCGGCATAACGCGCCGAGTAGATGCCTGGCGCGCCGCCCAGGAAATCCACCGCCAGCCCGGAATCGTCGGCCAGCGCCGGCAGGCCGGAAATGCGCGCGGCATTGCGGGCTTTCAGGATCGCGTTCTCGACGAACGACAGGCCGGTTTCTTCAGGCTCGACGCTGCTGAACTCGCCAATCGAGCGCAGATGCACCGATTCACCGAGCATGGCCTGGAGCTCCTTGAGTTTGCCGGCGTTATGGCTGGCCAATACGAGTTGTGTGAAGTTGATCATTGGCCGGGGAAGAGCTCTTGGTTGAAATTGATGGTGTTGATTTTGTCGCCGGTCTGCACCTTGATGTCGAAGGTGCGGGTTTCCTGCTGCGGTACCGGGAATTGGGCGATGTAGTAGATCGCACCTTGTTCAGTGATCTGGCGGAACTTCAGGTCCACACTTTGGCTGGTCAGGTCTTTGACCGTACCGCTGACCTGCGCCATCTGCGGTTTGCCGTCCTTGAGCACCGCAATGTTGATCACGCCCTGGTTCTTGCTGCGGGTGAGTTCGGCGGACTTGGCAATGTCCGGTGTCAGGTAGGTGGAGTTGAAGGTGTTGTAGTGCACCGTCACGTCACCGAAGGTTTCCTTGCGCTCGCCCTTGATGGCGTCGGCGGCCATGGCGGTGACGCTCAGGCAGGCAGTGAGTAGAAGCAACGCTAGACGACCCATGATCGTTCTCCTTGAAATAGGGTGGATCAGACCGCGACCTTGTGGTCGGAAAGTCCCGGACTGCTCACGCGGTAGATTCCGATCTCACCTAACAGATTAGGCCATAGCTTACTGGCCCACCCGTGCCGATGTTGTTGATCCACGGCAAGCCGATCAATGACCTTCGCCTCACGTTCGCGACACAAGGCTTCAAAGTCCGCGAAGGTGCAGAAGTGAATGTTCGGCGTGTTGTACCAGGTATACGGCAGGAACTCGGAAACCGGCATCCGGCCCTTGCTCGCCAGGTACCAGCGGCAGCGCCAGTGACCGAAGTTGGGGAAGGTGATGATGCACTGCCGGCCCACGCGCAGCATTTCCTCGAGGATCCTGTCCGGGTAGTGCACGGCTTGCAGTGCCTGGGTCATGACCACGATGTCGAAACTGTTGCTGGCAAAGTTGCCCAGGCCCTTGTCCAGGTCCTGTTCGATGACGTTGATGCCCTTGGCCACGCACTCGGCAATGTTGTCGGCGTCGTTTTCCAGGCCATAACCGGTGACTTGCTTGTTATCGCGCAGCCAGGTCAGCAGTTCGCCATCGCCGCACCCGAGGTCGAGCACGCGGCTGCCGGCGGGGATCCATTCCTGGATGATTTCCAGATCAGCTCTCATGGCTTTCTCACAGCGTAATGCGGTTCATGTAATTGCCGAATGCCTGCAGGTAGCGTGGGATCGGAATCAGGAAGGCGTCGTGGCCTTGCGGGGCGTCGATCTCGAGGTAGCAGACGTCCTTGCGCGCGGCCATCAGCGCGTCCACCAGTTCCCGCGAGCGGGCAGGGGAGAAGCGCCAGTCGGTGGTGAACGACATCACGCAGAACTTGGCCTTGGCACCTTCAAAGGTTTTCGCCAGGTTATCGTCGAAGTTCGCCGCCGGATCGAAGTAGTCGAGCGCTTTGGTCATCAACAGATACGTATTGGCATCGAAGCGCCCGGAGAACTCTTCGCCCTGATAGCGCAGGTAGCTTTCCACCTGGAACTCGACGCTGTGGAAGTCGTAGTTGAGCTTCTCGCTCTTGAGCCCGCGGCCGAATTTCTCGCCCATGGAGTCGTCGGACAGGTAGGTGATGTGCCCGACCATCCGCGCCAGCATCAGGCCGCGCTTGGGGATCACGTTGTGTTCCTGGAACGAACCGCCGTGGAACTCCGGGTCGGTGAGGATCGCCTGGCGCGCCACTTCGTTGAACGCGATGTTCTGTGCCGACAGCTTGGGTGCCGAGGCGATGGCCAGGCAGTGACGGATGCGGTCAGGGTAGGTGATGCTCCATTGCATCGCCTGCATGCCGCCGAGGCTGCCGCCGATCACGGCTGCGAATTGGGCGATACCGAGACGGTCCGCCAGACGCGCCTGGCTGTGCACCCAGTCTTCCACGGTCAATACCGGAAAGTCGGCACCGAACGGCTTGCCGGTGTCCGGATTGATGCTGCTCGGGCCGGTGGAGCCGTTGCAGCCGCCGAGGTTGTTCAGGCTGACCACGAAGAACTTGCTGGTGTCGATCGGCTTGCCGGGACCGATGCAGCTGTCCCACCAACCGGGTTTGCGGTCGTCGGCGCTGTGGTAGCCAGCGGCGTGGTGGTGGCCGGACAGGGCGTGGCAGATCAGCACGGCATTGCTCGCCGTGGCGTTGAGCGTGCCGTAGGTTTCGTAAATCAGGTCATAGGCCGGGAGCGAACGGCCGCAGGCGAGAGCCAGGGCTTCGCTGAAGTGCGCCACTTGCGGCGTCACCAGACCAACAGAATCGGGGGGAAAGGCAGCTGGCATCGACCCTGCTCTCGTTGAAATGAGGCGTAAGTCTAAAGACCGCTGGGGTTAGCGGCAAGCAAAGGCCCGAGCTGATTTTTTCATGTAAGACCGAGGTGCGGCCATCGCGGGCAAGCCACGCTCCCACAGGGGTACGCATTCCAATGTGGGAGCGAGCTTGCTCGCGATGAACGATGACGCGGTCAGCCCGTCGGGCGCACCAGATCCGGCAAGTCCGGCAACTTCTTCGGCGAGCAGATCCGCACCCGTTTCTGCCGGTTCAACTCGCCACTGATCAGGCTGACCTGGCTCTTGGACACGCCAAAGGCCTTGGCCAGAAACGCCATCAAATACGCGTTGGCCTTGCCCTCGACTGGCGGCGCGGTCAGGCGGATCTTCAGGCGATCGCCGTGCAGCCCGCAGAAGTCATCGCTACGGGCTGCCGGTTGCAGGTGACACTCCAGAATCAGGTCGTCACCGTCCCAGCGAAACCAGCTCACCGGGTCAGATCAACACGCGGAGGATTTCCGGCATCATGGTCATGGCGGCGAGGTTGTTGATCACCAGCATGTCGACCAGTTTGATGGCCAGGAACGCAAAGATCGGCGACAGATCCAGTCCGCCCAGATTCGGCAGGAACTTGCGGAATGGCGCCAGGGCCGGTTCGCAGACGTCGTTCACCAGTTCGGCACCCGGGTTATGGCTGCCCGGAGCGACCCAGGACAGGATTACGCTGATGATGAGGGCGAAGAAGAAAATCTTCATGAACAGCGCGGTCACGCCGATGACCGACCAGATCAGCAGTGGTAGCGGGTTGCCGGTGGTGCCGTAGGTCAGCAGCAGGGTCAGGGCCATCAGCGCCAGTTGTACCAGGATCGCCAGCACCAGCGAGGACATGTCCAGGCCGAATACGCTCGGGATGATCCGGCGCAGTGGCTTGAGCAGTGGCTGAGTGGCCTTGACGATGAACTGGCAGATCGGGTTGTAGAAGTTCGCCCGCACCAGTTGCAGTACGAAGCGCATCAGCACGATCAGCAGGTACAGGCTGCCGAGGGTTTGCAGCACGTAGACCGCTGCGGTATTCAATCCAATCATGAAAAGCTCCTTATTGACCCAGTTGTTCAGCCATCTCGGCCGAGCGATGCGCGGCAGCGCCGAGTGCTTTTTCGACCAGGGCTTCGAAGCCATTGGCCTGGAACGACTTGATTGCAGCTTCTGTGGTGCCCGCAGGCGAGGTGACGCGGCGGCGCAACTCGGCCGCGTCGACGTCGCTGGAGACGGCCATTTGGGCGGCGCCCAGTGCGGTTTGCAAGGTCAGTTGCGCGGCGATGTCCGCTGGCAGGCCAAGTTTCACGCCAGCGGCGGTCATGGCCTCGATCAGCAGGAAGAAATACGCCGGGCCCGAGCCTGAAACGGCGGTGACGGCGTCCAGTTGCTGCTCTTCATTCAGCCATAAGGCGATGCCGACTGCGGACAGCAGTTCCTGGGCCTGCTGACGCTGTTCGGCGGTCACTTCGGCTGTCGCGAACAGGCCGCTCGCGCCCTGACGCACCAGCGCTGGGGTGTTGGGCATGCAGCGCACGATCGGCTGGGTGCCGAGCCAGTTGTTCATGCTGGCGCAGGTGATGCCCGCGGCAATCGAAACCACCAGTTGATCGGGCTTGAGGCTTGGGCGAAGCGCTTCGCACACGGCTTTCATCGCCTGGGGCTTGACCGCCAGCACGACCACGTCGGCACCGTCGATGGCCTGGGCGTTGTCGGCGAAGGTTTCGATGCCATGCTCAGCACTCACGCGGGCGCGGGTTTCTTCGCCCGGATCGCTAGCGCGAATCTGTGCGGCTTCCAGACCCTTGGCCCGCAGGCCGCCAATCAGACTGGCGGCCATGTTGCCGGCACCGATAAAGGCAATACGTGTCTTGCTCATGTCAGGTCCTTATTCAGAAGTGTGTCAGCCATGTTTACGGCTGGCCGTAGTCGCGGGCGCCAAACAGGGCCGTACCAATACGGACCCAAGTGGCGCCCTGGGCGATGGCTGACTCAAGGTCGTGGCTCATGCCCATGGAAAGTGTGTCGAGCGGCAGGTTCAGGCTGGCTTGCAGGCTTTGCACGGCAGCGAAAGCGGCATCCTGGGCGGCGCGATCTTCAGTCGGTTCAGGAATAGCCATCAACCCGCGCAACTTCAAGCGCGGGAGGGCACTGATGGCGTTGGCCAGGGCCGGCAGGTCGGCCGGGGTGCAGCCGGATTTGCTGGCTTCACCGCTGACGTTGACCTGGATGCAGATATTCAGTGGCGGCAGATCGGCGGGACGTTGTTCGGACAGGCGTTGTGCGATTTTCAGGCGATCCACGGAATGCACCCAGTCGAAGTGCTCGGCGATGGCACGAGTCTTGTTCGATTGAATGGGGCCGATGAAGTGCCAGATCAAGGGCAGGTCGGCCAGTTCGAGCTGTTTGCCCAACGCTTCCTGCAGGTAGTTCTCGCCAAAGTCGCGCAAGCCGGCGGCGTAGGCTTCACGCAGGTCTTGTGCGGGTTTGGTCTTGCTCACGGCCAGCAGCTGGACGCTGTTCTCGGCGCGGTTGGCGGCGAGTGTTGCGGCATGGATGCGCGAACTAACTTCGAGAATGTTGTCTGCTATGGTGGACATCAAGAGGCGCCAGCGGTCTGAAGGTTCGCGGCATTCTACTGGAATTGAGAGACGCTATGGATATCACCGAACTGCTGGCATTCAGCGCCAAACAGGGGGCATCCGACCTGCACTTGTCCGCCGGCCTGCCGCCGATGATTCGGGTGGATGGCGATGTGCGGCGCATCAACCTGCCGGCCCTGGAGCACCAGCAGGTGCAGGTGCTGATCCATGCCATCATGAATGACGCCCAGCGGGTGGATTTCGAGAAACACCTGGAAACCGATTTTTCCTTTGAGGTGCCCGGTGTGGCGCGCTTCCGGGTCAATGCGTTCAATCAGAACCGTGGCGCGGGCGCTGTGTTTCGTACCATCCCGTCGAAAGTGCAGGGCATGGACGAACTGGGCATGGGGGACGTGTTTCGCAAAATGACCGACGCACCCCGTGGCCTGGTGCTGGTGACTGGCCCGACCGGTTCCGGCAAGTCCACCACGCTGGCGGCGATGATCGATTACCTCAATACCCATCGCCATCACCACATCCTCACCATCGAAGACCCTATCGAGTTTGTCCACGAGCCGCGCAAGTGCCTGATCAACCAGCGTGAGGTTCATCGAGATACCCGCAGCTTCGCCACCGCCTTGCGATCGGCACTGCGGGAAGACCCGGATGTGATTCTGGTGGGCGAAATGCGCGATCTGGAGACCATTCGCCTGGCGTTGACCGCCGCCGAAACCGGCCATCTGGTGTTCGGCACGCTGCACACCACGTCGGCGGCGAAAACCATCGACCGGGTAGTCGACGTGTTTCCGGGGGACGAGAAGTCGATGGTGCGTTCGATGCTCTCCGAGTCGCTGCTGGCGGTGGTGTCCCAGACCCTGGTGAAGAAAATCGGCGGCGGACGCATCGCGGCCCACGAGATCATGCTGGGGACATCGGCGATCCGGAACCTGATCCGCGAGGACAAGGTGGCGCAGATGTATTCGGCGATTCAGTCGGGAGGGTCGTTGGGGATGCAGACGCTGGATATGAGTTTGAAGGACCTGGTGACCAAGGGTTTGGTCAGTCGTGACCATGCGCGGGAGAAGGCGCGGTTACCGGATAACTTCTGAGGGAGTGGCTGTGCTTTCAAGGGCCCCATCGCGAGCAAGCTCGCTCCCACAGGGGGGCGCATCCCAATGTGGGAGCGAGCTTGCTCGCGATGGGGGCATCATGTTCGATGCAGATTCATGACACTGAAATCAGCGCTGAACGACGCGCAACTGATTCGGCTCTTTCGGCAGAACCCGCTTGGCAACCACGTAGTGGTTTTCCCAGTACGGTTTATTCAAAGTGTCGATGGACACCGACTTGCCGCGACGTGGCGCGTGGATGAAGCGATCGTTGCCCAGGTAAATGGCAACGTGATTGACCCGACGGCTCTTGATGTTGAAGAAAATCAGGTCGCCGGGCTTCAGGTCATTGCGATCGACTTTCTCCCCATGACCGCTGGCCATGGCATTGGAGGTGCGTGGCAGGTCGAACGAGGCGTCGTTGAACGCGTACTTCACCAGGCCGCTGCAATCGAAGCCTTTGCTTGGGCTGCTGCCGCCCCAACGATAGGGAGTGCCAAGGACGTTCACGGCGCGGCTCAGCACGTCGCTGCTTTCCTTGGTGCCCATCGGTGGAACCAGGCCGCTTTTGCTGCTGGCCAGGCTCGGAGCATATCTGGCGGATTTTTTGTCTTTGCTCGAAGGAGCAGAGGCATGGGATTTTGGGGTGTAACCATTAACGTTAGGAAGACGTTGCTCACGATTGGTGGCGTGGGCGGCCAGTGGCATCAAAAGGCAAATGGTTAGCCATGTCTTGAAAAATGAACGCATTAGGCAAGGCTCTTAATAGGTCAGCGCGCAACTTTATAACAGCTTTTTTGCCGCTTCCGAGGCCGTTGGTCGATTCAATCTGGAGGGCAATAGTGGCAAAAAAGCGGCAAAATGACGCAATTGTCGGACAGAAGTCCGGTGTTACAAGGCTTTGACGGGAGTGAAGGTAGCATTTGCCATACGTCGGATGCCTGTAAAAAAGTCACAAAGAATTAAAGAATATTTATCTATCGTGGGAATCGAGGTCATTCATGAACCCCTATCAACAGGCTGTCCAGCAGCAAGACACTCACAGCAAAGTGATCGGTTACCTGCTGTGGATTTTCGGTTTTACCGGCGCACACCGCTTCTATTACGGCAAGCCGGTGACCGGGACGATCTGGTTCTTCACCTTCGGCTTGCTCGGGATCGGTTGGCTGATCGACCTTTTCCTGATCCCGGCGATGGATCGCGAGGCTGACCTGCGGTTTACAGCCGGCCCGATCGAATACAACGTGGCGTGGATCCTGCTGACGTTTCTCGGGGTGTTTGGCGTGCACAGGATGTATCAGGGGAAATGGATCAGCGGACTGCTGTACCTGGTGACGGGCGGGTTGTTCTTTATTGGCGTGCTGTATGACTTCTGGACGTTGAATGACCAGGTGTCGGTGCGTAATGCACAGAGTCGTTGATTTCTGCGGCGAGGGGCAGGCCCCCTCGCCGCAGGCTTTTACTTCTGTTGACTGATCCAGCTATCTGCCTGCTTGAGTTATAGCCCATGAGTGGTTACTGAAATGCTTTCAGTAATTGAAGTTGAAGCGTTAAAAAAGCCATTGTGCTGAAGCTGTAGAAGATTGAAATGATGAAGTGGTTTGGGGTGGCCCAGTAATTTATGCTGTCGGCGAGAATCGCAAGCGATGCAATTGCAATTATTAATGCTGATATTTTTATCAAGGTTGAATTGGTGTGGCGGGCTTTTCTGTATAAAAATATTTGCATTAGGTGAAACATGAATAATACTAAGCCCGCAATCAGGATCGCACCTATTGGTATTCCGATTGAATCTCGATCTATGTCGTAAATGCCGGTGCTCAAATTTTTTTCTATGGTAAATATTGCTACGCTGGAAGTGAGCGCTAAAAGTAAAGGGTAGATGTAGTTCAGGTGTTTGTAGAGGGGCTTCATGTTGGCTCTTCCTGAATGCAGAAGCTCATAAATAAAGGCATTTATACCGTTTTTCATTCCGGCCAACCATGGAGCATACCCACTTCGGCTGAGGAAATGACGGGCCGTCGCACAGGTCTCCAGTTGAACACAGGATTAACTGTAAGCCTCCTGAGTTTCCCGTTATTCCTTTCGTTAGATAGGAGGTGTGGTAAGTCCATTTTTCATGTCTGGCTCCTTGTTTGTACAGCATTTGTATTCAGGGTGTTTGTAGTGATTTTTCTTTGTGCTGTTTTTATGTTAAATGATAGGTGTTGAATTTGCATTCAATAAGTTTGTAGGATGTTTCTGAATATTGCGAAGTTCCTTTCGCATAGGTGGTGAGTAGTCAGGAAGTTCTATTCATTGGATAGTTTTATTCGCCATCGTTTGTGGAAATGTTCTTGATGCAGATGTGTCGTTAGGGAGAGGCAGTGGATGACGGAGTAGGGGGAGGAGGGCTGTATGGCTTCTGGACGTTGAATGATCAGGTTTCCGTGCGCAACTCGCAGAGTAGGGGCGCTTTCTAAGACGCCATCGCGGGCAAGCCCGCTCCCACAGTGTTATCGGTTGGCTGCGAAATTTGCATCAACGCAGATTTACTGTGGGAGCGAGCCTGCTCGCGAATGCAGGCGACGCGGAGTTACGCCTGGTGGCTAATGCGCCCATCCACCAGGGTATAACGCACCACACCCGGCAGGCTGTGGCCAATGAACGGGCAGTTTTCGCCCTTGGATAGCCAGGTTTCACCCGCCACGGTCGAGGCCGCCGGGTCGAACAGTACGATGTCCGCCGCACCACCCACCGCCAGTTTGCCTGCTGGCAGGCGCAAGGCCTCGGCAGGGCCGGCACTCAGGCGCTTGAGCAGTGTCGGCAGGTCCAGCAAGCCATCTTCGACCAGGGTCATCGCCAGCGGCAACAGCAGTTCGACGCTGCTGATGCCCGGCTCGGTTGCGCCGAACGGTGCCAGTTTGGCGTCACGCTCATGGGGTTGGTGATGACTGGAGATGGCCGAGATCACGCCTGATTTCACCGCTGCGCGCAGGCCTTCGCGGTCGGCGCGGGTGCGTAGCGGCGGCTGGACGTGATACAGGCTGCTGAAGTCGATCAGCGCTTCGTCGGTGAGGATCAGCTGGTACAGGGCGACATCCGCGGTCACCTTCAGGCCCCGGGCCTGGGCCTGGGCGATCAATTCAACACCGCGGGCGCTGGTGAGCTGGCTGAAGTGCGCGCGCACGCCGGTCTGTTCAACCAGCAGCAGATCCCGGGCCAGGGCGACGGTCTCGGCACTTTCCGGGATGCCCGGCAAGCCAAGGAAGCTGGCGGTCGGGCCTTCGTGAGCCAGGCCGCCCTCGGCCAGGTCGTGATCCTGGGAGTTGAAAATCACCGTCAGGTCGAAGGTCGCTGCGTAGTCCAGCGCCCGGCACAGGGTGCGGTTGTTGCGAAAGCTCTCCAGGCCGTTGCCGAAGGCCACGCAACCGGCATCGCGCAGTGCCACCAGCTCTGCCAGCTGTTCGCCGTCCAGGCCTTTGCTCAGGGCGCCAATCGGGAAGACTTTGGTGTTGCCGGCCTCGCGGGCGCGGTCGAGGATCAGTTCGGCCACCGCCGAGGTGTCCAGCACCGGTTTGGTTTTTGGCGGGCAGCACAGGCTGGTCACGCCGCCAGCCGCCGCTGCGCGGGTTTCGCTGACAATCGAGCCTTTGCGGCTGTAACCCGGCTCACGCAGGGCAACGTTGAGGTCAACCAGGCCGGGAGCGGCCACCAGGCCTTTGGCGTCGATCGTGTCGACGGCGACAAAACCGGCTGGCGCAACGCCAAGGGCGACGACTTTGCAGGCTTCAATGTGGATGTCGGTCACTTGATCCAGGCCACTGGCCGGATCGATCACGCGGGCACCGAGAATGCTGAGCTTCACTGGGCGTTCTCCTGCTCGAATTGGCGCTGGGCTGTTTGCCCGCTCATGGCCATGGACAGCACGGCCATACGAATCGCGATGCCATAGGTCACTTGGTTGAGGATCACCGAGTGCGGGCCGTCGGCCACCGCCGACTCGATTTCCACGCCGCGGTTGATCGGCCCCGGGTGCATCACGATGGCATCGGGCTTGGCACCGGCCAGGCGCGCGGTGGTCAGGCCGAACAGGCGGTAGAACTCGCCTTCGCTCGGCAGCAGGCCGCCGGTCATGCGTTCACGCTGCAGGCGCAGCATGATCACCACGTCGACATCTTTCAGGCCTTCGGTCATGTCGGTGTAGACCTTTACGCCGTATTGCTCGATGCCGATCGGCAGCAGGGTTTTCGGCGCGATCACGCGGATGTCCGGGCAACCGAGGGTTTTCAGCGCCAGCATGTTCGAGCGTGCGACCCGCGAGTGCAGGATGTCGCCGACGATGGCCACCGAAAGGTTTTCGAAACCGCCCTTGTGTCGGCGGATGGTCAGCATGTCGAGCATGCCCTGGGTCGGGTGCGCGTGCCGGCCGTCACCGCCGTTGATGATCGCCACCTGTGGGCAAACATGTTCGGCGATGAAGTGCGCGGCGCCGGAATCGCCGTGGCGCACGACGAACATGTCGGCGGCCATGGCTTCCAGGTTGCGCAGAGTGTCGAGCAGGGTTTCGCCCTTGCTCGCCGACGACGTGGACACGTTGAGGGTAATCACATCCGCCGAGAGCCGCTGGGCCGCCAGTTCGAAGGTGGTGCGGGTGCGGGTCGAGTTTTCGAAGAACACGTTGCACACGGTCTTGCCGCGCAGCAGCGGGACTTTTTTCACGGCCCGGGCGCCGACTTCGAGGAAGGAGTCGGCGGTGTCGAGGATTTCCGTCAACAGCTCGCGGCGCAAACCGTCGAGCGAGAGGAAGTGGCGCAGCTGACCCTGATCATTGAGCTGCAGCGGGCGCTTGGTTTCTAGAGGCGTCATCGCGAGGGGGACTCTCAATAGGGCGAATTAAAGGGCGAGGTCTTGCAGTTCGAGCGCGAGCTCCGGGCCAGACAGCTTTACCCGTTCGTGGGCAGCCAGGGACAGGGTCGCGCCTACCACGTTCGGGCGGATCGGCAGCTCGCCGGCGTCCAGATCCAGCAGGCACACCAGCGTCACGCTGGCCGGGCGGCCGTAGTCGAACAGTTCGTTCATGGCGGCGCGGATGGTCCGACCGCTCATCAGCACGTCGTCGATCAGCACCAGGTGCTGGCCTTCGATCTCGAACGGCAGCGCCGAAGGGCGAACCTGCGGGTGCAGGCCGTTCTGGCTGAAATCGTCGCGGTAGAAGGACACGTCGAGAGTGCCGAGGGGCTCATTGCTGCCCAGTTCCTTGAGCAGGGCCTGGGCCACCCAGACGCCGCCGGTACGGATGCCGATGAAACGCGGGTCGCTGATGCCTCGTTTGGCCAAATAAGCGTCAAGTCGGGTTGCCATCTGGCTGACCAGTTCGGCGGGATTGGGCAGGCTCATGGTTGCTCCTTCTTGGGTTCGAGCCAGCTTGTGCGCAAAATGGCTCGGGTTGTAGCTAATGGAGACGCACAACGGCTCTTCAGGACTCGAACAGTGCGCCATTTTCGTCGAGCCAGCCTTGCAGCAGCAGGGCGGCGGCGATGGCATCGACCGGGTTGTCACGGTAACTGCCTTTCTGGCCGCCCCGGGCCAGGCGTTCGCCCTTGGCCTCAAAGGTGGTCAGGCGTTCATCGTGGGTATAGAAGGGCAGGTTGAAGCGGCCGTTCAGGCGCCGGGCGAACTTTTCTGCGCGGGCGCACATGTCACTGGGGGTGCCGTCCATGTTCAGCGGCAGGCCGACCACCACGGCATCGGGCTTCCATTCTTTGATGAGGGCTTCGACCTGGTTCCAGTCGGGAATGCCGTTCTGCGCTTTCAGGGTGCACAGCTCGCGGGCCTGGCCGGTCACCACCTGGCCGACCGCAACACCAATCTGTTTGGTGCCGTAGTCGAATCCGAGAATCAGCCGCAGGGCCATCAGGCGTGCCCCGCCTGGCTGGTCAGCAGGCTGAGGTTCACGCCCAGATGTTTGGCTGCCGCTTCCAGGCGCAGTTCGCTGCTGGTGTTGAACAGGATGTCGGCGTCAAACGGGCAGGTCAGCCAGGCGTTCTGCGCCAGTTCGGCCTCCAGCTGCCCGGCTTCCCAGCCGGCATAGCCGAGGGCAATCAGGCTTTTGGCCGGGCCGACGCCGTCAGCGATGGCGAACAGTATGTCCTGGGTGGTCGACAGGGATAATTCGTCTTCCAGATCAACGGTTGCCTGGAAGCTCAGCCCCTTGGGGTGAAGGACAAAGCCGCGATCGGTCTGCACCGGGCCGCCGACAAAGATCGGCACATGCTGGCAGAGCGCTGGCGGTTCGATATCCGGGCGCAATTGCTCAAGGATATCGGCCAGACTCAGCTCTTGCGGACGGTTGACYACCAGCCCCATGGCACCATTGGCCGTGTGCTCGACGATGTAGGTCAAGGTGTGCGCAAAGTTCGGGTCGGCCATGTGCGGCATGGCGATCAGGAATTGATGCTTGAGGTAGCTGGGGCTGACGTTTTTCATGAGCGCTAGTGTGGCGTTCGAGGGGCGAACTGACAAGCTGGGGATGCACAGGAAATGCCTCAAATCCCCACTGACGACTTGGATTCCTGTGGGAGCGAGCTTGCTCGCGATGGCGGCCTGGCAGTCGACATCTCTGTTGAATGTGAAGTTGTCATCGCGAGCAAGCTCGCTCCCACAGGGTTTCGGGGGTGGTCAGTTGCTTGAGAGCCTGTCCCCACGGGCAAACTTCCAGGTGCGGATGATCTCCAGCCGGTCAACATCCGAGAGATCCCCGGTAAACGGTGCAAACGGCGCCGCCAGCCGGACGATTCGTTGCGCCGCCTGGTCCAGCAGCGGCTGGCCGGAAGACTCCAGCACCAGTACTTCATACAGCGAACCGTCGCGATTGATCGACACCATCAGGCGCAAGTTGCCGTAGATCTGTTTGCGCCGCGCTTCGTCGGGGTAATTGAGGTTGCCGATGCGCTCGACTTTCTTGCGCCATTCGTCCTTGTACCAGGCGCCCTTGTCGCGCATGGTCGAGGCCGCGCTCAAGCGGTGAATGCGCGGGCGCTTGGCGTACAGCTGTTGTTCGGCGGCCAGTTCCGCTTCCAGGCTGGCGATGTCGCTGGACAGCTGCTCGCTGTCGAACGTCGGTGCCTGGACCTGGGATTTGACCTCGGTCTTGGGCTCCTCGGTCTTGGCGGGGGCTTTTTTCGGTTTCGGTGCCACGGTGGTCACGGCAGCCTTGGGCGGGGCTTCCTGCGTTTCAGGCTTGGCGGCCGGCGGTGGCGTGACCTTTTGCACCTTGTTGTCCTGGAACGGCGCGACCTCGGTGGTCTTGGGAATCGCCTTTTTATCCAGGGTGCCGCTGCCTTGCTGATTCTCCTGGGCGAGGAAGTCGGCCTTTTCAGGCTTCTTTTCGCTTTTGAAGGTGGCGAGGGTGATTTCCAGGGTTTTGCTGATCTGCTTTGGTTCGACCACTGCAAACCCGACACCCAACAGCAAGGCCAGGTGGATCAGCGCCGCCAGAAACAGGGTAAAACCGAGGCGATCGGCCGGGCGCACGCCACGGTGGGCGAGTTCGGCAGGCAGATCGGACGGGAGGGTCATGACAAGGAAACCAACATCGCGTTTTCACAGGCCGCGCATGATAACGCAATGTTGGTTTGGCTAATCAACGTGCCTTGAGCTTCTGATCGATGGCATCCATCAGCATGCCGCCGATGTCGGTGCCAAACGCGTTATCAATCTCGCGAATGCAGGTCGGGCTGGTGACGTTGATCTCGGTCAGGTGCTCGCCGATCACGTCCAGGCCAACGAACAACAGGCCTTTTTCACGCAGGGTCGGGCCGACTTGCGCGGCGATCCAGCGGTCCTTGTCGGTCAGCGGGCGGGCTTCGCCACGGCCACCGGCGGCGAGGTTGCCACGGGTTTCGCCCTTGGCCGGAATCCGCGCCAGGCAATAATCCACAGGCTCGCCATCGATCATCAGGATGCGCTTGTCACCATCGACGATAGCTGGCAGGTAACCCTGGATCATGATTTGCTGCTGACCATGCAGGGTCAGGGTTTCGAGGATCACCGAGAGGTTCGGGTGGCCGGCGGTGTGGCGGAAAATCGAGGAGCCGCCCATGCCGTCCAGCGGCTTGAGAATCACATCGCCATGGTGATCGGCGAATTCGCGCAGTACGTCCGGGCGGCGGCTGACGATGGTCGGCGGCGTGCACTGCGGGAACAGTGTGGCGAACAGCTTTTCGTTGCAGTCGCGAAGGCTTTGCGGCTTGTTGACCACCAGCACACCGGCGCGCTCGGCTTGTTCCAGCAAATAAGTGGAGTAGACGAACTCCATGTCGAACGGCGGATCCTTGCGCATCAGGATCACGTCCAGATCGCTTAGCAGTGCGTCGCTTTCAGCGCCCAGTTCGAACCATTTTTCCGGGTTGGCGAACACCTGCAGCGGACGCATCCGCGCCCGCGCCTGGCCTTCGCCCTGATAGAGGTCGCGCTGCTCCATGTAGAACAGCTCCCAGCCGCGCTTTTGCGCGGCCAGCAGCATGGCCAGCGAGCTATCCTTTTTATAGGAAATGCTGGCGATAGGGTCCATGACAATCCCGACGCGAACGCTCATTGGGTTTTCCTCGAAATTTTGGGGGCTTGTGCCGATCTGTAGGAGCGAGCCTGCTCGCGATGGATGTCAGAGCACCGCGTTCATCCAGCCAGCACGCGTCATCGTTAGCGATCATCGCGAGCAGGCTCGCTCCTACAAAGAGCCGTATAAAAGTGGCGTCAGAGTGGCGCTGAGTGTGTTCCCGGTCAAGGAAAAACCACCTTGAAGGTCGGCCGATAGATTGGTTTTGGAGACTGTGCTAAAAAGGCTGCCAAGTGGTAATGGCCCTTGAACATCAAGGGTTTCGAGCTGCCGTTAACCGGCAAACGGACAAATTGTTTCGCAAAGGCGACGGTAGAGCATTTATGGAACAGCACCCCAGCGCCTTGAAGGTCATGGTGATCGACGATTCGAAGACGATTCGTCGCACCGCCGAAACGCTGTTGAAGAGCGTCGGGTGCGAAGTCATTACCGCCATCGACGGCTTCGATGCCCTGGCCAAGATTGCCGACAACCATCCCGGCATCATCTTTGTCGACATCATGATGCCGCGCCTGGATGGCTACCAGACCTGCGCCCTGATCAAGAACAACAGCGCGTTCAAGTCCACGCCGGTGATTATGCTGTCGTCCAAGGACGGGCTGTTCGACAAGGCCAAGGGGCGCATCGTCGGCTCCGACCAGTTTTTGACCAAGCCTTTCAGCAAGGAAGAATTGCTTGATGCGATCCAGGCCCATGTACCGGGTTTCGCCGCCGTTTTGCCGCAGTAGGACACGCACAGTGACGCTCGGCCATCGGGCCCGGCGTCGACAAGAATGGGGAAGACCATGGCACGTATTCTGATCGTCGATGATTCGCCGACCGAAATGTACAAACTGACCGGCATGCTGGAAAAGCACGGTCATGAAGTGTTGAAAGCCGAAAACGGCGCCGACGGTGTGGCCCTGGCCCGCCAGGAAAAACCCGACGCGGTGCTGATGGACATTGTCATGCCCGGCCTCAACGGCTTCCAGGCGACCCGTCAGCTCACCAAGGATCCGGAAACCGGACACATCCCGGTGATCATCATCACCACCAAGGACCAGGAAACCGACAAGGTCTGGGGCACGCGCCAGGGCGCCAGGGATTACCTGACCAAACCGGTCGATGAAGACACCCTGATCAATACCCTGAACAACGTGCTGGCCGGTTGATCGTCAGGTCATGAACGAGTCGCTGACGGCTTTTGAGCTGCTGCTGCAAATCGACCGGCGCTGTCGTTTGCTGGCGGCGGACTTGCCGTCCCAGCCACCCCGGCGGGACAGCTGGAGCGGCATCGGTTTTCGCCTGGGCGAGCACTGGTACGTCGCGCCCATGAGCGAAGTCAGCGAAGTCCTGCACGAGCCGCGCGTCACTCAGCTGCCGGGGGTCAAACCCTGGGTCAAGGGTGTCGCCAACCTGCGCGGGCGTTTGCTGCCGGTCATGGACTTGTGCGGCTTCTTCGGGCACGAGCTTTCGGCGGTGCGCGGGCAGCGGCGGGTGTTGGTGGTGGAACATGAAGAGGTGTTTGCCGGGTTGTTGGTCGACGAAGTCTTCGGCCTCCAGCACTTTGCCCAGGACAGCCTGGAGCCGGTGCTGGCAGAAGAGTTGAAAGGGCCTATGGCGGCGTTCGTCAAAGGCCGGTTTCAGCGCGAGCAGTGCTGGCAGGTGTTCAGCCCGTTTGCGTTGACGCAGTCTCAGGGGTTCATGAACGTCGCGGTGTAGTTGGAGCAAGCTCGCTCCCACAGGTTCCCCGGTAAGTCTTGGAAGGTGCTGGTTAACAGGCGAGGACCGATGATAAAAGCAAAAGCAGGCAAGCCATTGGAAGGGTCGCGCAGCCGGTCGCAGATTATCGTGCTGTTCATCGCGCTGATCGTCTTCATCATGCTGCTGTTCGCCAACTTCGCGTACCTCAACACCCAGGCTACCTACGACAAACAGTACATCGGCCACGCGGGCGAACTGCGCGTGCTGTCCCAGCGTATCGCCAAGAACGCCACCGAAGCCGCCGCCGGCAAGGCTGCCGCGTTCAAGTTGCTCAGCGATGCGCGCAACGACTTCGCCCAGCGCTGGGGTTATCTGAAAAAGGGCGACCCGGCCACCGGCCTGCCGCCGGCCCCTGCTACCGTGCGTCCGGAGATGCGCGCGGTGCAACAGGACTGGGAACGCCTGCTGAAAAACACCGATGCGATTCTTTCCAGCGAGCAAACCGTACTGTCGCTGCATCAGGTCGCCGCGACCCTGGCCGAAACCGTGCCGCAGTTGCAGGTCGAGTACGAAAAAGTCGTCGAGATTCTCCTGCAACGGGGCGCTCCGGCGGCCCAGGTGGCGATGGCCCAGCGCCAATCGCTGCTGGCCGAGCGGATCCTCGGCGCGGTCAACACGGTATTGGCCGGCGACGAAAATTCACAGCAGGCCGCCGATGCGTTCGGACGTGATGCGACGCAGTTCGGCAAGGTGCTCAACGGCATGCTCCAGGGCGACCCGGCGCTCAAGGTCAGCCAGGTCGAAGATCGTGACGCCCGTGCGCGTCTCGCGGAAATCTCCGAGCTGTTCGAGTTCGTCTCGGGCTCGGTGGACGAGATCCTCGAAACCTCGCCGGAGCTGTTCAAGGTCCGCGAATCGGCCTCGAACATTTTCAGTCTGTCGCAAACCCTGCTCGATGAAGCCTCGCACTTGGCCAACGGTTTCGAAAACCTGGTCGGTGGACGCACCACCGACACCATTGGTGGTTACGTACTGGGCTTGCTGGCGCTGGCTTCGATCATCCTGATCGGCATGGTGATGGTGCGCGAAACCAATCGTCAGTTGCGCGAAACCGCGGAGAAAAACGAGCGTAACCAGAACGCGATCATGCGCCTGCTCGACGAGATCGAAGACCTGGCCGACGGCGACCTCACGGTGACCGCCTCGGTGACCGAAGACTTTACCGGCACCATCGCCGATTCGATCAATTACTCCGTCGACCAGTTGCGCGATCTGGTCGCGACCATCAACCTCACCGCCGGCCAGGTCGCAGCCGCCGTGCAGGAAACCCAGGCCACCGCCATGCACCTGGCCCAAGCGTCGGAGCATCAGGCCCAGCAGATTTCCGAGGCCTCCATGGCAATCAACGACATGGCCGAGTCGATCGACCAGGTGTCGGCCAACGCAGCTGAATCTTCGGCGGTTGCCGAGCGCTCGGTGGAAATCGCCAACAAGGGCAACGAGGTGGTGCACAACACCATCCACGGCATGGACAACATTCGCGAGCAGATCCAGGACACCGCCAAGCGCATCAAGCGCCTGGGCGAGTCGTCCCAGGAAATCGGCGACATTGTCAGCCTGATCGATGACATTGCCGACCAGACCAACATCCTTGCCCTCAACGCGGCTATCCAGGCGTCCATGGCCGGTGACGCCGGTCGCGGTTTCGCCGTGGTCGCCGATGAAGTGCAGCGCCTGGCCGAGCGCTCATCCGCCGCCACCCGGCAGATCGAAACCCTGGTGCGGGCGATCCAGACCGACACCAACGAAGCGGTCATCTCCATGGAGCAGACGACGACCGAAGTGGTGCGCGGCGCCCGTCTGGCGCAGGATGCCGGTGTGGCCCTGGAAGAAATCGAAGGCGTCTCCAAGACGCTCGCGGCATTGATCCAGAGCATTTCCAATGCGGCGCAACAGCAGACGTCGTCGGCCGGTCAGATTTCCCTGACGATGAACGTGATCCAGCAGATCACCTCGCAGACGTCGTCGGGTTCCACCGCCACGGCCGATAGCATCGGCAACCTGGCGAAAATGGCCAGTCAATTGCGTCGTTCGGTGTCCGGTTTCACCTTGCCGGATGCCAAGGCGCAGGTTGTGGACAAAGCTTGAACCGCCCATGGGTATCTGAATTGTGATTGGAGTGGTTATGGGTGATCGGCACGACTATGTGGCCCTCGAGTGGGTCAAGGGCGAGATTGCCGAAACGCTGAAACAGGCTCATCACGCGATCGAAAACCTGCTCGATGACCCGCAGGCGACGCAAGCGCTGGATGATTGCCTGGCATGCATCCATCAGGTCCACGGCAGTTTGCAGATGGTCGAGTTCTACGGCGCGGCGTTGCTCGCCGAAGAAATGGAACAACTGGCCATGGCCTTGCAGGGCAGCCGTGTCAGTCATCGCGACGAGGCGTTGCACCTGTTGATGCAGGCCCTGGGGCAGCTGCCGATCTACCTCGACCGGGTGCAAGGCGCGCGTCGTGACTTGCCTCTGGTGGTGTTGCCACTGATCAACGACCTGCGCAGCGCCCGCGGCGAAAGCCTGCTGTCGGAAACCAGCCTGTTCAGCCCGCAATTGCCCGAGTTACCAGCGCTGGACGCAGAAACGCTGGCGCAGCTGGAGCCGGCCGAATTGCCCAATGTGCTGCGCAAGCTGCGGCAGATGCTGCAAATGGCGCTGGTCGGTTTCCTGCGTGAACAGGACAACGACACCAACCTCGATTACCTGGCCAAGGTCTTTACCCGCCTCGAAGCACTGTGCGCCAATGCACCCCTGAGCCCGTTATGGCAGGTGGCATCGGCGCTGGTCGAAGGCATGCAGGGCGGTGCGATCGCCAACAGCCCGGCCTTGCGCAGCCTGTTCAAGGACGCCGACATTGAGCTCAAGCGTCTTCTCGAACAAGGCATTCAAGGCATCAACCAAGCGGCCCCGCCGGAGCTGCTCAAGAGTTTGCTCTTCTACATTGCCAAGGCCGAACATCCCACCGGGCAGATGCTGACCATGAAAGAACGCTACTCACTGGACGACGCGCTGCCCGACAGCGCGATGGTCGATGAAGAACGCGCGCGGCTGGCCGGTCCTGACCGTGATGCCATGCGCTCGGTACTGGCGGCGCTGTGCGAAGAGCTGGTGCGGGTCAAGGAGCGCCTGGACCTGTTCGTGCGCAGTGACCGCCAGCACACCTCTGACCTCGACAGCCTGCTGGCGCCGCTGCGGCAAATCGCCGACACCCTGGCGGTCCTGGGCTTCGGCCAGCCGCGCAAGGTGATCATCGATCAATTGGCGGTGGTGCTCAGCCTCGCCCAGGGCCAGCGCGAACCCAACGATGCGATCCTCATGGACGTTGCCGGGGCCTTGTTGTACGTCGAAGCGACGCTGGCCGGCATGGTCGGTACCGTGGAGCCGGAGAGCCAGGAAGACAACCGCCTGCCGACCACCGACCTGACGCAGATCCATCAGATTGTGATCAAGGAGGCCCGCATCTGTTTGCAGCAGGCCAAAGACATGATCGTCGACTACATCGACGCCGATTGGGACCGCCAGCATTTGCAGGCGCTGCCGGCCTTGCTGACCCAGGTGCGCGGCGCGCTGGCGATGATTCCGCTGGGCCGGGCGGCGAGTCTGGTCGAAACCTGCAATCACTTTATCCGCGAGCACCTGTTGCTCGAACCGGGTCAACCGGGCTGGCAGGAACTGGACAGCCTGGCCGACGTGATCACCAGCATCGAGTACTACCTCGAGCGCCTCAGCGATGACCCGCAAGCACAGGGTGAAAACCTGCTCGATGTCGCGGAAAAAAGCCTGGCCAGCCTCGGGTTTTTCCCCAGTGAGCAGCATGTGCCAGTGCTTGATGATGTGCTCAACCCGACCGAAGCGCAGGTCATGCAGATGATGCAGGAGCTGGATGATCCGCAGACCGTCCAGACCCTGGCCGACGTGCTTGCCAGCCCGGTTTCGAGCCTGAACCCGCCCGCGCTGAACACCCCGGGCAGCCTGCTGCCGCCACCTGCAGGCGAAGAACCGGTGGACGAGGAACTGCGTGAGGTGTTCCTCGAGGAAACCGACGAAGTCCTGGAAATCCTGCGCGAGTACTTGCCGCGCTGGTCGGTCAACCCCGACAACCGCTCGGCCCTGAGTGAGCTGCGCCGCGCCTTTCATACCCTCAAGGGCAGCGGCCGGATGGTGCGCGCCCTGGTGTTGGGTGAGCTGGCCTGGGCTGTGGAAAACCTGCTCAACCGCGTACTGGAAGACAGCGTGGAGCCGGGCGCTACGGTGCAACGACTGATCGGCGATGTGCTGCAGCTGCTGCCGGAACTGGTGGCGGAATACGCCGCCAATGCCCAGCGTCAGCGCAACGATGTCGACCAGTTGGCAGCGCGTGCCCATGCCCTGGCCAAGGGCGATGAGCCGGTGTCCGATGAGGATACGCAGGATGTCGCGGCCCTCGACCCGCTGTTGCTGGAGATCTTCCGCAAAGAGGCCGAAACCCACTTGGGCAGCCTCAATCGCTTCCTTGATCAGGCCGCCGAACATGTGCCGTTGCAGGCCAGCGACCAATTGCAGCGCGCCTTGCACACCCTCAAGGGCAGCGCCTCCATGGCCGGCGTGTTGCCGATTGCCGAACTGGCCGCGCCGCTGGATCAACTGGCCCGGGAATACAAGGCACACCTGATTGCGCTGGATCTGGACGAAGTTGAACTGCTGCTGGAGGCAGAAGGGCTGTTCCGCCTCGGCTTACGCCAGCTCAAACGCGATCCGCTGGCGGAAATTCCCGGCGCCCGGGGTTTGACCGAGCGAGCCAAGGCGTTGTTGGCCGAGCGCCTGGAAAACCTCACGCCGAACACCGGGCTGCGGATCAAGCGCGACCCGCAACTGATCAACAACTTCCTCGCCCAGGGCATGGACATCCTGCTGGACGCCGAAAGCCTGTTGCAGCGTTGGCAGCAACACCCCGGCGAACGTCAGGAACTCAGCGCACTGCTGGACGAATTGACCACCCTCGGCGAAGGCGCCCATCTGGCCGACCTGCACCCGGTGGATGAGCTGTGCGAAGCGCTGCTCGACCTGTACGGTGCCGTGGAGGAAAGCAGCCTCGCGGTCAGCGAGCGGTTTTTCCATGAAGCACAGGGTGCCCACGAAGCACTGATCAACATGCTCGACGAACTGGCCGCCGGTCAGGAAGTCAGCCCGCAACCGCAACGGATCAGGGCCTTGCGCGAACTGCTCGACGAGAGCCTCGACCCGTCGGCCATGGGCCTGATCCGCAGTGATGGCAGCCGTAGCCTGAGCATCCGCGAATTGGGTTCTGCCACCGAGGAGCTGGCCCAAGCCACCACGGCCACGGGGCCGGACGATGAAATCGTTGCGATCTTCCTCGAAGAAGCGGTGGATATCCTCGAAAGCGCCGGTCATGCCTTGCAGCGTTGGTTGCGCGACCCGGACAACGCCGCGCCGCTGTCGTCCCTGCAACGGGATTTGCACACCCTCAAGGGTGGCGCACGCATGGCCGAGGTCGGGCCGGTCGGCGATCTGGCCCATGAACTGGAAAGTCTTTACCAGGGCCTGGTGGACCGTCGTTATGCCTTCAGCGATTCAATGGCGGTGTTGCTTAAACAGAGCCATGAGCGACTGGCGTTGTATTTCGAACAGTTGCAGCTCAACCAGCCACTGGACGATGCCCGAGAGCTGATCGAAGCCATTCGTGCCTACCGTCAAGGGCATGCGGGTATCGCCGAGTCTGCCCGGCAGGCGACCGACAACGACTCGGCTGCGCACGATCCGCAATTGCTGGAAATATTCCTCGAGGAAGGTTTCGACATCATTGAAAGCTCCGGGGCGGCGCTGGAGCGCTGGCAGGTCCAGCCTTCGAATCGGCAGGAAGTGGAAACCCTGCTGCGCGACCTGCACACCCTCAAGGGCGGCGCGCGCATGATGGAAATCGCCGCGATTGGTGATCTGGCCCATGAACTGGAGTTCCTCTACGAAGGCCTGTCCACCGGCGTGTTGCAACCGACGGAGCCGTTGTTCGCGCTGTTGCAGCGCAGCCATGACCGCCTGGCGCAGATGCTCGATGCGGCCCGCGCCGGTGAGCCGATGCCGCCGGCCGATCGCTTGATCGATGCCATCAAGAACTTCAGCCACCCGGCCGTGCCTGAAGCCCCCGCGCCGATTGCTCTGCCGGCCACGCCCAAGGCCGAGCCGCTGACGCCGCCGTCCGATGCCGGCGCCGACATGGTCAAGGTCTCGGCGGAGCTGCTCGATGATCTGGTCAACCTGGCCGGTGAAACATCGATCTTCCGTGGCCGGATCGAGCAGCAGGTCAACGATGCGCACATCGCCCTGAATGAGATGGAGACCACCATCGAGCGAATGCGCGACCAGTTGCGTCGCCTCGATACCGAAACCCAGGGGCGGATCCTCAGCCGCCAGCAAGTCGACGCCGAGCGCCTGGGCTACGAAGAGTTCGACCCGCTGGAAATGGACCGCCACTCTCAATTGCAGCAACTGTCCCGGGCGCTGTTCGAATCGGCCTCTGACTTGCTCGACCTCAAGGAAACCCTCGAACGACGCAATCAGGATGCGGAAAACCTGTTGCAACAGCAGGGCCGCATCAACACCGAATTGCAGGAAGGCCTGATGCGCACGCGCATGGTGCCGTTCGAGCGCATGCTCCCGCGTTTGCAGCGCATTGTTCGGCAGGTGGCCGGCGAACTGGGCAAGGACGTGGATTTCATCGTCGATAACGCCGAAGGCGAGATGGACCGCAACGTTCTCGAACGCATGGCCGCGCCGCTGGAACACATGCTGCGCAACGCCGTCGACCACGGCCTGGAGTCCGTCGAAGCACGGCTGGCGGCGGGAAAACCGGCCAAGGGCAAGATCACCCTCGATCTGCTGCGCGAAGGGGGCGACATCATTTTCGACATCCGCGACGACGGCGCCGGTGTGCCGCTGGACGCGGTGCGGCGCAAGGCGATCAAGCGCGGTCTGCTCGCCCCGGACAGTGTCATCAGTGATCACGACGTGTTGCAGTTCATCCTGCAACCGGGGTTTTCCACCGCCGAAAAAATCACCCAGATCTCCGGGCGCGGCGTCGGCATGGACGTGGTGCACGAAGAGGTGCGGCAACTGGGCGGCACCATGAGCATCGACTCGGTGCCGGGGCAGGGCGTGCATTTTCGCATTCGCCTGCCGTTCACCGTATCGGTCAACCGGGCGCTGATGGTGCAGTGCGGTGAGGACCAATACGCGATCCCGCTCAATACCATCGACGGCATCGTGCGCGTCCTGCCCAATGAACTCGAAGGGTATTTCCGTTTCGATTCGCCAACCTACGAATACGCCGGACAACGTTACGAGCTGTGCTATCTGGGTGAGCTGCTGAAAACCAGCCCGCGCCCGAAGCTGTTGGGCCAGAGCCTGCCATTGCCGGTGTTGCTGGTGCAGTGCAACGAACGGCACATCGCGGTGCTGGTGGACGCCATGGCCGGCACTCGCGAAATCGTGGTCAAGAGCCTGGGGCCGCAGTTCGCGGCGGTGCAAGGGGTGTCCGGGGCGACGATTCTCGGAGACGGCCGGGTGGTGCTGATTCTGGATTTGCTGGCGCCGATCCGCGCCATGCAGGCCCGTGTGCCCCAGCGTCCGGCAGGACAAGAGGTCGAGGCCGAACCGCATCGGCCGCTGCTGGTGATGGTGGTCGACGACTCGGTCACCGTGCGCAAGGTCACCAGCCGCTTGCTCGAACGCCACGGCATGAACGTGTTGACCGCCAAGGACGGGGTCGATGCCATGCTGCTGTTGGAAGAACACATGCCCGACCTGATGCTGCTGGACATCGAGATGCCGCGCATGGATGGCTTCGAAGTCGCGACCCAGGTGCGCAACGACGAACGCCTGCGACACCTGCCGATCATCATGATCACCTCCCGCACCGGACAGAAACACCGCGACCGCGCCATGGCCATCGGCGTCAACGACTACCTCGGCAAGCCGTACCAGGAATCGGTGCTGCTCGAAAGCATCGCCTTGTGGAGCAAGACCCATGCTTGAGCACCGCACCAGCAACCTCACCGGCCTGCTGCTGCCGTTGGCCGACCGTAACCTGATCCTGCCCAACGTCGCCGTTGCCGAGCTGATCGATTACCAGCCGCCGGGGACTTTCGACCTTGACACACCGCCGTGGTACCTGGGCCTGGTGATGTGGCGCGAACGGCAGATTCCGCTGCTGAGTTTCGAATCGGCCTGCGCGCAGAAAGTCGTCATCGGCGAACGTGCGCGGATCGTGATCCTCAACGCCCTCGGCGGGCGCCCCGAGCTGAAGTTCATCGCGCTATTGGTGCAGGGCATTCCGCGCTCCTGCAAGCTCGATAGCCAGTTGAGTTATGTGGATGTGCCGTTGTGTTCGTTGGAACAGGCGGCGGTGCAGGTGGGCGAGCAGGTGGCCAAGGTGCCGGATCTGTTGGCGCTGGAGGCGTTGTTGGTGGATGCCGGGTTAATCAACTGATCCCGATTCAGCGGTGATCTGACCGGCCTCTTCGCGGGCAAGCCCGCTCCCACAGGTTCTTCAGGTGATTCACGATTTGCGAAATTGCACGGTCTCTGTTGGAGCGGGCTTGCCCTAATGCCAGTCAGTTAAGGCGCAAAACCTGTGGGAGCGAGCTTGCTCGCGATAGCGGACTGTCAGGCAATGCAGGTGTTGGCTATGCGATCGTCATCGTCGGAACGCCGCCCGGAGCAAGCTCGCTCCCACAGGAGTTGCGGTGTTCGAAGCGTTGACTGATCGGCATTAGGGCTTGCCCGCGAAGGCGTCAGTTCTGACAACCATTACCCTGAGCGTAACGATCCACCACTCTGCTTGATTGATACACCCACCCAACGCTCCTAAGGTAGCTCCACGACAGCGAACCCGTGGAGTGGTCATGACAACAACAATATCCCCCGACTCGCGATGGACGCGGCGGCGCAGCGAAAAGCAGCGGCGCCTCGAGCTGGTGCGAGGGCTTGCCGACGGCGTGGTGTTGCCCACCGACAACATCGTCGCGGCGCTGGAGGCGTTGATTCTGCCTGGCGACCGCGTGGTGCTCGAAGGCAACAACCAGAAGCAGGCGGATTTCCTCTCGCGCTCCCTGGCCAAGGCCGACCCCGCGAAGCTGCATGACCTGCACATGATCATGCCCAGCGTCGGTCGCGCCGAGCACCTGGACTTGTTCGAGCGCGGCATCGCCCGCAAGCTCGACTTCTCTTTTGCCGGCACCCAAAGCCTGCGCATCAGCCAGTTGCTCGAAGACGGCCTGCTGGAAATCGGCGCGATCCACACCTACATCGAACTCTACGCACGACTGGTGGTGGACCTGATTCCCAACGTCGTGCTTTCGGCCGGGTTCATGGCCGACCGCGCCGGCAACATCTACACCGGGCCAAGCACCGAAGACACCCCGGCGCTGATTGAGCCGGCGGCCTTCAGCGACGGCATCGTCATCGTCCAGGTCAACCAATTGGTGGACGATGTCAGCGACCTGCCGCGCGTCGACATTCCCGCCTCCTGGGTCGACTTCGTGGTGGTGGCCGACAAGCCGTTCTACATCGAACCGCTGTTCACCCGCGACCCTCGGCACATCAAGCCCGTGCACGTGCTGATGGCGATGATGGCGATTCGCGGGATCTACGAAAAACACAACGTGCAGTCGCTCAACCATGGCATCGGTTTCAACACCGCGGCCATCGAACTGATCTTGCCGACCTACGGCGAATCCCTCGGCCTCAAAGGCAAGATCTGCCGCAACTGGACGCTCAACCCGCACCCGACCCTGATTCCGGCGATTGAAAGCGGCTGGGTCGAAAGCGTGCATTGCTTCGGCACCGAGTTGGGGATGGAAAACTACATTGCGGCGCGGCCGGATGTGTTCTTTACCGGGCGCGATGGCTCCCTGCGTTCCAATCGGATGTTCAGCCAACTGGCCGGGCAATACGCAGTAGACCTGTTCATCGGCGCGACTTTGCAGGTCGATGGCGACGGCCACTCCTCCACCGTGACGCGCGGGCGCCTGGCCGGTTTCGGCGGGGCACCGAACATGGGCCACGACCCGCGCGGTCGTCGCCACGGCACACCGGCCTGGCTCGACATGCGCAACACAGATGTGGCTGAGCCGATGCTCGAACGCGGTAAAAAACTCGTGGTGCAGATGGTCGAGACCTTCCAGGAGGGCGGCAAACCGACCTTCGTCGAAACCCTCGATGCCGTTGATGTGGCGAAGAAAAGCGGCATGCCGCTGGCACCGATCATGGTTTATGGCGACGACGTCACCCACCTGCTGACTGAAGAAGGCATTGCCTACCTGTACAAGGCGCGCTCGCTGGAAGAGCGCCAGGCGATGATCGCCGCCGTCGCCGGGGTCACCGCCATCGGCCTGCGCCACAACCCCAAAGACACCGCACGCATGCGTCGCGAAGGTCTGATCGCCTTGCCCGAAGACCTCGGCATCCGCCGCACCGACGCCACTCGCGAATTGCTCGCGGCGAAAAGCGTGGCCGATCTGGTGGAATGGTCCGGTGGCCTCTACAACCCGCCCGCCAAGTTCAGGAGCTGGTAATGCACGCACTTAACCTGCAACCAAAAAGCCTGAGCCTGACCGAACGGCTGGCGGACCTGGCGGTGGACGCATTGATCGACGAGGCTGATCTGTCGCCGAAGCCGGCACTGGTCGACCGTCGCGGCAATGGCGCCCACACCGATTTGCATCTGGGGTTGATGCACGCTTCGGCGCTGTCCTTGTGGCCCGCCTTCAAAGATATGGCTGAAGCCGCCATCGAGTTCGGCGAGGTCGGCTTGCCCCTGCGCGAAGCCGTGGGCCGCATCGGTCGCGAAGGCGAGCAAGCGATGCTCGACACCACGGGCGGCGTGAACACTCATCGTGGGGCAATCTGGGCCTTGGGCTTGTTGGTAACGGCTGCTGCGCTGGAACCTCAATCCTGTAGCGCCAATAGCGTGGCGTTGCGTGTGGCGCGGTTGGCCTTGCTCGACGACCGTTATGCACCACGTCCGCTCAGTCACGGTGCGCAAGTGGCCCAACGCTACGGCGCTCGGGGTGCTCGTGAAGAAGCGCAACTGGGTTTTCCGGCGGTGACCCAACGTGGTCTGCCACAACTGCTACGCAGTCGTGCAGCCGGTCATGGCGAACAGAACGCCCGGCTCGACGCGCTGCTGGCGATCATGACCAATCTGGCCGACACCTGCGTGCTTTACCGCGCCGGGGAAGAAGGGCTGAGCACCATGCAGCGGGGTGCCCGGGCGGTACTCGACGCGGGTGGCAGTGCCAGCCTCGCCGGACGTCGCCGCCTGCATGAGCTGGACCAACAACTCATCGCTTTGAATGCCTCGCCCGGCGGCGCTGCCGACCTGCTCGCAGCCTGCCTGTTCGTCGACCGTATCGGGTCGGACGACGGCCTTATCCAGGGAGTGTTTTGATGGAAACCTTATCCTTTGAATTCCCCGCCGGACAGCCGCCACGCGGTCGCACCCTGGTGGGTTGTGTCGGCTCTGGTGATCTGGAAGTGCTGATCGAACCGGGCCAGGCCGGCAAGCTGACGATCAACGTGCAGACCTCGGTCAATGGCAGCGAACAACGCTGGCAGCATCTGTTCGCACGGATGTTCGACGGCCAGACGCCACCGGCCATGGATATCGATATCCACGATTTCGGCGCGACACCCGGCGTGGTGCGCCTGCGCCTGGAACAGGGCTTCGAGGAGATCGGCCATGACTGACAGCGCAGCCTTGCTCAACAAGCACAGCTTCGTCGAACTCGGTGCCCGGCAACGGGCCAAGGCCCTGCTCGATGCGGGCACCTTCCGCGAATTGCTCGATCCGTTCCAGCGCATCATGTCGCCATGGCTGTCGCGCCAGGGCGTGGTGCCGCAAGCCGACGACGGCGTGGTGATCGCCAAGGGCAATCTCGATGGTTTGCCGGTGGTGATTGCGGCCATTGAAGGCGCATTCCAGGGTGGCAGCCTGGGTGAAGTCGGCGGAGCAAAAATTGCCGGTGCACTGGAACTGGCCGCTGAAGACAACCGCAACGGCATTCCGACCCGCGCCGTGCTGTTGCTGGAAACCGGCGGCGTGCGCTTGCAGGAAGCCAACCTCGGCCTGGCGGCAATTGCCGACATCCACGCGGCGATTGTTGACTTGCAGCAGTACCAACCCGTGGTCGGTGTGGTTGCGGGCAGCGTCGGCTGCTTTGGCGGCATGTCGATTGCCGCCGGCTTGTGCAGCTACCTGTTGGTGACCCAGGAAGCGCGACTCGGCTTGAACGGTCCGCAGGTAATCGAGCAGGAAGCCGGACTCGAAGAATACGATTCCCGCGACCGGCCCTTCATCTGGAGCCTGACCGGTGGTGAACAGCGTTTCGCCAGTGGTCTGGTGGATCGTTACGTGGATGACGATGTGGCGCAGATTCGCCAGCAGGTGGCTGAGTTGCTCCAGCAGGGTTTGCCTGCACAGCCGCGCAGCCAGCAGGCCGAGTTGTTCCTGCAACACCTGGCGCGTCTGGACGCCGAACCGCAAATCGAGCCGTCCGTGGTTCGCGATCTGTACCAAGGAGAACGCCCATGAGTTCGTATTCCCTGCGAGGCCTGAACTGGTTCAACGCCTTGAGTACCGGGGCCAAAGCGGTCGAGGGTTTGCCGGCTTCACTGAAGGTCGCGGACGGTTCGCTGGGCGCTCAGCCTGTGCGCTTCATCGCGGTGGTGGCCGACCCGGAAAACCGCTTCGTCCGTGCCCGCAACGGCGAAGTGGGTTTGCTCGAAGGCTGGGGCCTGGCCAAGGCTGTGGATGAAGTCATCGCCGCCGATCAGAACAAGGCACACAAACGCGCCCTGATCGCCATCGTCGACGTGCCGAGCCAGGCTTACGGTCGACGCGAGGAAGCCCTCGGTATCCATCAGGCGCTGGCCGCTGCGGCGGACAGTTATGCCCGCGCCCGTCTCGCTGGTCATGCGGTGATCGGTCTGCTGGTGGGCAAGGCGATGTCCGGGGCGTTTCTGGCCCACGGCTATCAGGCCAATCGCTTGATCGCCCTGCGTGATCCGGGGGTGATGGTGCATGCCATGGGCAAGGCGTCGGCGGCGCGGGTGACTTTGCGCAGCGTTGAGGAGCTCGAAGCCCTGGCTGCCAGCGTGCCGCCGATGGCCTATGACATCGACAGCTATGCCAGCCTGGGTTTGTTGTGGGAAACCTTGTCGGTGGAGCAGATCGAGCAGCCGACGGCGGGGGATCTGGCGCGGGTAACCGAGTGCCTGCTTCAGGCAATTGGCGATGTGGCCGCCGGTGGTCGTGATCTGAGTGGTCGTCTCGGTGCGGCCAATCGTGCGGCGTCGAGCAAGGTTCGCCAATTGCTGAGAGCGCAGTGGTGAACACGCTACTGGCCCATGACCTGCTGTGGGGCATGACCCCGCAGCAGTTGCCTGCGGATGCGCCTGCCTGGGTGATCGAGTCGATCAGTGCCGGCCAGCCGGTGGTGGTCCGTCGCGCCTTGTGCGCGGCGGGGCAGGTGGCGGTGGGCGTGCGCGGGCCGATGCGCGAACAGCGATTTGCGGCGGTGATGGGCGTCGCCGCCATTACGCGGCAGGTGCGGCCGGAAGAACTCTGCCATGTTCAAGGGCTGCGCGATTTCCCTGCGCTGCGAGCCTTGGCGCAACTGCGCCCACACCTGGAAAACTGTGATTGGGTCTGGGGTGTCAGCGGCAGCGCCGGGTTCGAGTTGGCCAGTGGATTTGCCGCTTTGCATGAGGGCAGCGATCTCGATCTGATCTTGCGTACACCGCGTCCGTTGAGTCGTGACGACGCGCGGGCGTTGGTGGCCGTTCTTGATTCAGCCGTGTGCCGCGTGGACCTGCAATTGCAGACACCGTCGGGCGCCGTTGCCTTGCGCGAATGGGCCGGTGCTTCGTCGCGGGTCCTGTTGAAAAGTGCCACTCAGGCCAGCCTGGTCACTGATCCGTGGAATCCACAGGAGCAAGCAGCGTGAGCAGCTTGCTGGTGTTCCCCGGGCAGGGCGCGCAACAACCCGGGATGCTGGCGCGTTTGCCTCGGGAAACATTGAACGAAGCGAGCGACCTGCTCGGTGAAGATGTCACGCGGCTGGATTCTGCCGAGGCGTTGCAGTCGACGAGGGCGGTTCAGCTTTGCCTGCTGATCGCCGGGGTCGCCGCTTCACGTCAGTTGACCATGGCCCCGGACTACGTGGCCGGCTTGTCGATCGGCGCTTACCCGGCAGCGGTGGTGGCTGGCGCCCTGGGTTTCAGCGATGCGTTGCATCTGGTCAGCCTGCGCGGTGAGCTGATGCAGCAGGCATATCCACAGGGCTATGGCATGACCGCGATCATCGGTCTGGACCTGGCCACGGTGGAAGGATTACTGGCCCAGGTACACAGCGCGCAAATGCCGGTTTATCTGGCCAATATCAATGCCGATAACCAGGTGGTGATTGCCGGTAGCGACGCGGCGATGAAAGCGGTGGCGGAGTTGGCGAAAGGTTGCGGGGCTGGCTTGGCCAAGCGTCTGGCAGTGAG
This sequence comes from Pseudomonas sp. P5_A2_2, assembly GCF_054177685.1. Taxonomy (NCBI): domain Bacteria; kingdom Pseudomonadati; phylum Pseudomonadota; class Gammaproteobacteria; order Pseudomonadales; family Pseudomonadaceae; genus Pseudomonas; species Pseudomonas sp. P5_A2_2. The sequence continues at coordinate 63,874 of NZ_JBGCUL010000002.1, read as the reverse complement.
CGTGCCGTCCCACTGCCCTTTGCTTGATGCCCCTGCGCAACGATTGGCCGAAGCCTTCGCCAAGGTGCCGCTGCACACCCCGAAGATCGGTTACCTGAGCGGCAGTCGTGCGCGTCCGCTGATCAAGCCTGAAGCCTTGCGTGACGACCTGGCCTTCAACATGTGCCGCATCGTCGATTGGCGCGGCACGGTACAAAGCGCCTACGAGCGCGGCGTACGTCTGCAGATCGAACTGCCGCCCGGCGCGGTGTTGACCGGGCTGGCGCGCCGGGTGTTCGAGCAGGGCACCGTGATTGCCTTCGACGGTGCACGGCTCGATACCTTGCAGGCGCTGATGCGTGAGGAGGGAAGCCGTCACTCCTAAAACCGACTCAGGCTTCGAACAACAAAAACAACATTCGACGATGCACTTTGAGGACTACAACAATGATTATTTACGGTGTGGCGCTGTTGGCGATCTGTACGCTGGCAGGGGTGATCATGGGTGACATGCTCGGTGTGTTGCTGGGAGTGAAGTCAAACGTCGGCGGTGTCGGGATCGCGATGATCCTGCTGATTTGCGCACGGTTGTGGATGCACAACCGTGGCGGCATGACCAAGGATTGCGAGCTGGGCGTCGGCTTCTGGGGCGCGATGTACATCCCGGTGGTGGTGGCGATGGCGGCGCAACAAAACGTGGTCACGGCGCTGCATGGCGGTCCGGTGGCGGTGTTGGCGGCGATAGGATCGGTGGTGATCTGCGGCTGCACCATTGCCCTGATCAGTCGGACCCATAAAGGCGAACCCTTGCCCGATGAACCGGCGGATGTAACGCCGGTTGGCGCACCGGCAGGAGGTCGCTGATATGTGGGAACTCATCGAGAAAGGCCTGGCCACGAACAGTCTGGTCACAGCATTCGCTTTCGTCGGCATCATCATGTGGGTGTCGGTCATTCTTTCCAAGCGCCTGACTTTCGGACGCATCCACGGTTCGGCGATTGCCATCGTCATCGGCCTGGTGCTGGCCTGGGTCGGCGGCACATTGACTGGCGGGCAAAAAGGCCTGGCGGACCTCACGCTGTTTTCCGGCATCGGGCTGATGGGCGGCGCCATGCTGCGGGACTTCGCCATCGTTGCCACGGCATTCGAGGTGCAGGCCACAGAAGCGAAAAAGGCCGGCTTGATCGGCGTGATCGCGCTGCTGTTGGGCACGGTGCTGCCGTTTATTGTCGGCGCGTGCATGGCCTGGGCATTCGGATACCGCGACGCGGTGAGCATGACCACCATTGGTGCCGGTGCGGTGACTTATATCGTCGGCCCGGTGACTGGTGCGGCAATTGGTGCAACCTCGGATGTGATGGCGCTGTCGATTGCCACCGGCCTGATCAAGGCGATTCTGGTGATGGTCGGTACGCCGATGGCGGCGCGCTGGATGGGCCTGGACAACCCGCGCTCGGCGATGGTGTTCGGTGGGCTGGCCGGGACTGTCAGTGGCGTGACCGCCGGGCTGGCGGCGACGGATCGGCGCCTGGTGCCTTATGGCGCGTTGACCGCGACTTTCCACACCGGGCTGGGCTGTCTGCTGGGGCCTTCGCTGTTGTTCTTCATTGTTCGCGGGATTGTCGGGTAAGCCGCGGGATCTTCGCTTACTGTACCGACGTCATCGCGAGCAAGCTCGCTCCCACAGGGGATTGCATTCCAATGTGGGAGCGAGCTTGCTCGCGATGGCCGCGACTCGGTTTCAGACCTGCCGATTGGCATACATCCGACACTCCGCCAGCAACGCCAGCAGATTCGGATCTCGCTCCTTGGCCTTCAGGAACACCACGCCAATGTGCTGCTGCAACCGGTACTTTTCCTGCAGCGGGATCAGCTTCACCCGGTTTTCGTACACCGCCGCAATCCGCCCCGGCAGCAACGCATAACCCACACCCGAACTGACCATGCTCAGCAAGGTGAAGATGTCGTTGACCTGCATCGCCACCTTCGGCTCGAACCCTGCCTGCTCGAATACCCGCTTGCCGTCCTGATGGGTGGCGAAGCCTTGGGTCAGGGTGATGAAGGTTTCGTCGCGGACTTCGGCCAGGTCGACTTCGGTTCGCTGGGCAAACTTCGAATCGGYGGGCGTGGCGAGGAAGATGTCGTCGGAAAACAGCGGGATCTGCTCGCAATCCGGATCGTTGACGCTGTCGTCCAGCGACACCAGGATCGCATCGACTTCCATGTTCTTGAGCTTGTAGAGCAGGTCGATATTGGAACCCAGAATCAGGTCGATGTTGAGCTCGCTGCGGCGGATCTTCAAACCCATGATCAACTGCGGCACAGTCTTCACCGTCAGTGAATACAGCGAACCTAACTTGAAGCGTTCGGCCGAAAACCCGGCGGCCTCGCGGGTCAGGCGCACGCTTTCAACCACGTCCTGAATCAGCTTCTGCGCCCGCTCTTCCAGTACATAAGCGCTTTCCAGCGGCGTCAGGCTGCGGCCTTCGTGCTTGAACAACGGGCAGCGCAGGGCGCTTTCCAGGGAATGGATCGCCCGATGCACGCTGACGTTACTGGTCTGCAACTCGGCAGCGGCCCGCGCCAGGTTGCCGGTGCGCATGAAGGCCAGGAACACCTCGAGTTTTTTCAGGGTCAACTCTTCATCGATCAGCATGGGGCGGACTCTTTCTGGAATGACTCGATTGTGCCCAATTACGCCGGGCCCGTCGTACAGAAACATTGCGCTTTTACGCTTGAAGCCTGAGCCTTGCGCTCTGCGGCAATGAACTTCGAGGTGAGTAGCGCATGTATCACGGGGAAAGACTGAACGCCTGGACGCATTTGGTCGGGGCAGTGGCGGCGTTTGTCGGCGGAGTGTGGCTGATTGTGCTGGCCAGTCTCGACGGCAGCCCGTGGAAGATTGTCAGCATGGCAATCTACGCCTTTACCTTGCTGGTGCTTTACAGCGCATCGACCGTGTACCACAGCGTGCGCGGGCGCAAGAAAGAGATCATGCAGAAGGTCGATCACTTCTCGATCTACCTGTTGATCGCCGGCAGCTACACGCCGTTCTGCCTGGTGACCCTGCGCGGGCCGTGGGGCTGGACGTTGTTCGGGATTGTCTGGGGCCTGGCGCTGATCGGCATCCTGCAAGAGATCAAGCCGCGTTCGGAAGCACGAATTCTGTCGATCGTGATTTATGCGGTGATGGGCTGGATCGTGTTGGTGGCGGTCAAGCCGCTGCTCGCGGCGCTGGGCGCCGCCGGATTTGCGTGGCTGGCATCAGGCGGGGTGTTGTACACCGTCGGGATTATCTTTTTTGCCCTGGACGACAGGCTGCGGCATGCCCACGGCATCTGGCATCTGTTCGTGATCGCCGGGAGCCTGCTGCACTTTGTGGCGATTTTCTTTTATGTGCTTTAAGGCTGTACCGGAACCAGGCGATCCAGCTGCTCCCGGGCTCGACGGCTGAACACCTGCAACAGGTCGTTCAAGGTGTGGGGCGGTGGTTCGGCGGCGCGGGTCACTGCGTACAGGGTGATGGGCAGCGGCGGTGTCAGAGGGCGGATGGTTGTGCTGGCGCAAGAGGCGCCAAGGGCGGTGAACGGATCGATCACCGCCAGGCCCGCGCCGGATTCCACCATCGCCCGTGCCAGTGAGTAGGTTTGCACGGCGATGCGTACCCGCGGCGGCGGTTCGACCGCTTCCAGGTAACTGTCGAGCCGCGCGGCCAGCGGATCAGCGCTGGATAAACCGATCAGTGGTGCATCCGCCAGCGCCATCAGCGGCAACGGTTTACCCGCCTCTTCCTGAGGCCAGTAACCACTCGGCGCCAGCGCCACCAGCACGCCGGACGCCAGCGCCTGGGCCTTGAGCCCCGGGTGATCCGGGCGTTGCAGGGTCAGGGCGACATCCACTTCGCGCATCAACAGGTTCTGCACCAGTTCGCGACTGTGGGCGCTGGAGAGTTCGCAAACGATGTCCGGGTAACGCCCGGTCCACTCGTGAATGGCCGGCGGCAGCAATGACAGGGCCAGTGCCGGGGTGGCACCGATGCGCAGGCTGTGGCCAGGCTCGCGGCGCAGGCTCTGCGCCAGGCGTCGCACGCCTTGCAGGCTTTCACTGACCTTGTCCACTTCGCGCTCCAGCTCCAGCGCTTCCGGCGTCGCCTGCAACTTGCCGCGTACCCGCAGGAACAACGGGAAGCCCAATTGCTGCTCGGCGTGCTGCAACACCTTGCTCACCGCTGGTTGCGAGACGTGCAGCAATTGCGCGGCAGCGCTGATCGATCCGGTCTGGCGGATGGCCTGGAAAATTTCGATATGGCGAAGGCGCATGGCAAGTCCATAACCTTTGTTTATGGGGTTGCCATCTTTATGCATTGTTCAACGTCTGTCACCTGGCTCTAACCTTGGCCTTGTCTTCACAACGGTTTTAGGGACGGACATGGCTCAGCGTGTGTGCATCATCGGTGGCGGCGTGATTGGCCTGGCAACGGCCTATGCGCTGGTGCGCGACGGCTTCGAGGTGACGGTGGTCGAGGCACGGGATTCGCTGGGCAGTGAAACCAGCTTCGCCAACGGTGGCCAGTTGTCTTATCGCTATGTTGCGCCCCTGGCCGACGCCGGTGTGCCTTGGCAAGCCATCGGCTGGATGCTGCGCGGCGATTCACCGCTGAAGCTGCGCCCGCGCTTCGACCCGGCCCAGTGGCGCTGGATGGCGGCGTTCCTCGGCGCCTGTCGCCGCTCAGTCAACCGCGAGAACACCGCGCACTTGCTGCGCCTGGCGCTGTTCAGCCAGGACACCTTGAAGTCCTGGCGCGAGGACGATGGACTGGCGGGATTCCAGTGGCGGCGCAATGGCAAGCTGGTGACTTTCCGCCGGAACAGCAGTTTCGAGCATGCGCGCCAGGGCCTGGCCGACCCGCAGCAACAGCAGGTGTTGTCGCCGGCCGAATGCGCGCAGCTGGAACCGGCGCTGACCGATGCGCCCTTTGTCGGGGCGATCTACACCCCCGACGAAGAGGTCGGCGATTGCCACGGTTTCTGCCAGCAACTGGCCGCACGACTGAAGGCGTCTGGCCGTTGCGAGTTTCGCCTCGGGCAAGCGGTGACCGGCATTCGCCACAGCAACGGCAGCGTCAACGCCATCGAACTGGGCGAACACGTGCTGCCGGTCGAGCAACTGGTGATCGCCGCCGGTCACCGCAGTCCGCTGTTGGCGTTGCCGGGGCTGCAACTGCCGCTTTATCCGCTCAAGGGCTACAGCCTGACCGTGCCGATCGGCGCCGGTCACCGGGCGCCGGACGTGAGCATTACCGACTACGACCGCAAGATCGTCTACGCCCGCATCGGCGAGCACTTGCGCGTGGCGGCGATGGTCGACATCGTCGGCTTCGACCCTGCGCTGGACCCCAAACGCCTGGCACTGATCAAGCGCCAGGCCCATGACACCTTTCCAAATGCCGGCGCCTATGACGAAGCCGTCGAGTGGGCCGGCATGCGCCCGGCCACCCCCAGCGGCGTGCCGTTGCTCGGTGCGACGGCGTATCGCAATCTGTGGCTCAACCTCGGCCACGGTGCGCTGGGCTTCACCCTGGCATGCGGCAGCGGGCGCTTGCTCAGCGAGCTGATCGGCGAGCGCCGGCCTTCCATTGACCTTCAGGGTTTCAGCCATCGGGCCGCCTGAATACGGATTTCTGAAGAGGACACTGCAATGACCATTACCCGACTGCACAGCAACCCGCGCCTGTCCGGCGCCGTGACCTTTGGCGACCTGGTGTTTCTCTCCGGGCAGGTGCCAGGCGATGCCCGGGATGCCGGCGGCCAGACCCGCGAAGTGCTGGCGAAAATCGATACCTTGCTGGCCGAGGCGGGCAGCGACAAGGATCATCTGCTCAGCGCGACCATTTACCTGAAGAACATCACCGAGGATTTCGCCGCGATGAACGAGGTCTGGTCGGCCTGGCTGTCGCCGGGGCAGGCACCGAGCCGCACCACCGTGCAGGCCGAACTGGCCCGCCCGCAGGTGCTGGTGGAAATCACCGTCATCGCTGCACGCGTCTGATAAACCAACACCCACAACGGAGAATAACAATGCAAAAAATCACGTTGCTCGCTTGTACGCTTGGCCTGTTGCTCGGCAGTCAGGTTCAGGCCAATGAAGCGCCGCTGACCGGCACCCTGAGCAAGATCTCCAGCGCCAACAGCATCACCCTGGGTTATCGCGATGCTTCGGTGCCGTTCTCCTACGTGGGTGATCACAGCGGCAAGCCAATGGGTTACTCGGTGGATCTGGCGGGCAAGATCGTCGAGCGCATCCAGCAGCAACTGGCGCTGCCGGACTTGCAGGTGAAGTACAACCTGGTGACCTCGCAGACCCGCATTCCACTGGTGCAGAACGGCACCGTGGACCTGGAGTGCGGCTCCACCGGCGTGACCGCCGAACGGCAGAAGCAGGTGGCGTTCTCTTATGGCTTCATTTACGTCAAAGGCCAGTTGCTGACCGCGAAAGACAGCGGGATCAAGAGCTTCGCAGACTTGCGCGGCAAGAACGTGGTGACCACTGCCGGCACCACCAACGAGCGCTACCTGAAAAGCTACAACGTCGATCACAAGATCGACATGTTCGTGATCAGCGCCAAGGACCACGGCGAAGCCTTCCAGATGCTGCAATCGGGCCGGGCGGTGGCGTTCTACATGGACGACGCGCTGCTCTACGGCGAGCGCGCCAAGGCCAATGACCCGCACAAGTGGGTGGTGGTCGGGGAGGAGCAATCGCGGGAGATCTACAGCTGCATGGTGCGCAAGGACGACCCGCAGTTCCTGGCGCTGGTCAACGGCGCGTTGGCGGATCTGTACAGCTCGGGCGAGATCAACGGCATCTACAAACGCTGGTTCGAGCAGCCGATCCCGCCGAAGGGTTTGAACCTCGAGTTCCCGATGACCAGCGAACTCAAGGCGATTATTGCCAAGCCGGTGAGTGATCCGGTGCAGTAGTCATCCAGACTGTGTCGTGGCCATTCGCGAGCAGGCTCGCTCCCACCTTGGACCTGTGGTGCTCACAAATTTTGTGATCACTGGAGATCTACTGTGGGAGCGAGCCTGCTCGCGATGAGGGCCTAGAAGTCACCCCAGAGTTGCTGGGCCACCGCCAGTGCGACAACCGGCGCGGTTTCGGTGCGCAGCACCCGTGGACCGAGGCGGGCGGCGTGGAAGTCGCTGGCCTTAGCCTGATCGACTTCGGCATCGGACAAACCACCCTCCGGACCGATAAGGAATGCCAGGCTTGCAGGCTTGGCATGGCTCACCAGCGGTTCGGCCACCGGGTGCAGCACCAGTTTCAACTCGGCCTGGGTCTGTTTCAACCAATCGGCCAACAACAACGGCGGATGAATCACCGGTACCCTTGAACGCCCGCATTGCTCGCAAGCGCTGATCGCCACCTGGCGCCAATGCAGCAGGCGCTTGTCGGCGCGCTCGTCCTTGAGCCGGACTTCGCAGCGTTCGGTGAAAATCGGGGTGATTTCAGTGACGCCCAGTTCCGTGGCTTTCTGGATCGCCCAGTCCATGCGCTCGCCCCGGGACAGGCCCTGGCCGAGATGGATTTGCAGCGGCGACTCGACCTGCCCGGCGAAGCTTTCGTCGACCTGCACTACCACGCGCTTTTTGCCGACGTCGACCAGCCGGGCGCAAAACTCCTGGCCCGAGCCGTCGAACAGTTGCAACGCATCACCCTCGGCCATGCGCAGCACACGGCTGATGTAATGGGCCTGGGCTTCGGGCAACTCGTGCTCGCCGGTGCTCAGGGGGGCGTCGATGAAGAAGCGGGACAGTCTCATGCTGGGTCTCTGAAAAAGGGTGTTGGTCATGGATCGGTGGGACTTCTGTGGGAGCGAGCTTGCTCGCGATGACGATCTGACATTCACCATTGATGGTGTCTGAAAAACCGCTATCGCGAGCAAGCTCGCTCCCACATTGACCGCATCATCAACCCGGATCACGGAACCCTGGGTGGAAGTCCTTCGGCACCGCTACGCTGACGCTGTCACGGGTCGCAATGTCGATCCCTTCGCTGGCCACTTCGGCAAGGAAATCGATCTGCTCCGGGGTGATCACATACGGCGGCAGGAAGTACACCACGCTACCCAGTGGACGCAGTAAAGCACCGCGCTCCAGGGCGTGCTGGAACACCTTCAGGCCGCGACGTTCCTGCCATGGGTAAGCCTCTTTGCTGGCCTTGTCCTTGACCATCTCGATGGCCAGCACCATGCCGGTCTGGCGCACTTCGGACACGTTCGGGTGGTCGACCAGATGCGCGGTGGAGGAAGCCATGCGCTGCGCCAGGGCCTTGTTGTTCTCGATGACATTGTCTTCTTCGAAGATGTCCAGGGTCGCCAGGGCCGCCGCGCACGCCAGCGGGTTGCCGGTGTAGCTGTGGGAGTGCAGGAAGGCGCGCAGGGTCGGGTAGTCGTCGTAGAAGGCGCTGTAGACTTCGTCGGTGGTCATGCACGCGGCCAGGGGCAAGTAACCGCCGGTCAGGGCTTTGGACAGGCACAGGAAGTCCGGGCGGATGCCGGCCTGTTCACAGGCGAACATCGTCCCGGTGCGGCCGAAGCCGACAGCGATTTCGTCATGGATCAGGTGCACGCCGTAGCGGTCGCAGGCTTCGCGCAGCAGCTTGAGATACACCGGGTGGTACATGCGCATGCCACCGGCGCCCTGGATCAGCGGCTCGACAATGACTGCCGCCACGCTGTCATGGTTCTGCGCGAGGGTCTGCTCCATCGCGGCGAACATGTTGCGCGAGTGCTCTTCCCAGCTCATGCCCTCCGGACGCAAGTAACAGTCCGGGCTCGGCACCTTGATGGTGTCCATCAACAGCGCTTTGTAGGTCTCGGTGAACAGCGGCACGTCGCCCACCGACATCGCCGCCATGGTCTCGCCGTGGTAGCTGTTGGTCAGGGTGACGAAGCGCTTCTTGGCAGGCGTACCGCGATTGAGCCAGTAGTGAAAGCTCATTTTCAGCGCGACTTCGATGCAGGACGAACCGTTATCGGCGTAGAAGCACCGGGTCAGGCCTTCCGGCGTCATCTTCACCAGGCGCTCGGACAGTTCGATCACCGGTTGATGGCTGAAACCGGCGAGGATCACGTGTTCGAGCTGATCGACCTGGTCCTTGATGCGCTGGTTGATCCGCGGGTTGGCGTGCCCGAACACATTGACCCACCAGGAGCTGACCGCATCGAGGTAGCGCTTGCCTTCGAAGTCTTCCAGCCACACGCCTTCACCGCGCTTGATCGGGATCAGCGGTAGTTGTTCGTGATCTTTCATCTGGGTGCAGGGATGCCACAACACGGCGAGATCGCGTTGCATCCACTGATTATTCAGGCCCATTTTCACTCTCCTGGAGGCGGTCCGTGACCAGCGCGGACAAACAATCGCGCAAGCCTATGCAATGCGTGCCACGGGGACAACCCATTGTGTCGAATGAGCTACTTTATCCAGGCCGATAGACGTTGCTGGCGGGTGTTTGAAGGCTGACGTATCCTTCGCGGTTCTTGAGCCGTCTGGCTCGCAAAAACCGCTGTTTTCCTCGTGTAATTCCGGAGTTCGCTGAATGTCTGTGGGTTGGCTGCGCGCCTGTGCGCTGGTGATGTTGGGGCTGTTCAGCGTGTCTGCGCTGGCCAAGGATAAAACCGCGATCGTGATCGGCGGCGGCCTGTCGGGCCTGACTGCCGCGTACGAGCTGCAGAACAAGGGCTGGCAGGTCACTCTGCTGGAAGCCAAGTCGAGCCTGGGCGGCCGTTCCGGCATGGCCACCAGCGAATGGATCGGCAACGACAAGGCTCAACCGGTGCTGAACAAATACGTATCGAACTTCAAGCTGAGCACCACCCCGGCCCCTGAATTCGTGCGGACTCCAGGTTACCTGATCGATGGTGAGTATTTCTCCACCGCCGACCTTGCGACCAAACAGCCGGCCACCGCCGAGGCGCTCAAGCGCTTCGACAAGACCGTGGACGATCTGGCGCGCTCGATCGACGACCCGCAGAACCCGGCCGCCAACAACACGCTGTACGCGCTGGATCAGATCAACGTGTCGAGCTGGCTCGACAAGCAGAACCTGCCGGCCACCGCCCGCCAGCTGATCAACCAGCAGATCCGTACCCGCTACGACGAACCTTCGCGCTTGTCGCTGCTGTACTTCGCGCAGCAGAGCCGCGTTTACCGTGGTGTTTCCGATCGTGACCTGCGGGCTTCGCGCCTGGTCGGTGGCAGCCCGGTGCTGGCCCAGGCCCTGGTCAAGCAGCTGAAAACCATCAAGACCAATTCCCGGGTCTCGTCGATCATTCAGGACAAGGACGGTGTGACCGTCAAAGTCGACAGCGTCAGCTATCAGGCTGACTACGTCGTGCTGGCCGTGCCACTGCGCGCCCTGAACAAGATCCAGATGATCCCGGCGCTGGACGCCCAGCACCTGGCGGCGATCAAGGGCACCAACTACGGATGGCGTGACCAGATCATGCTGAAGTTCAAGACGCCGGTGTGGGAATCCAAGGCGCGCATGTCCGGCGAGATCTACAGCAACACCGGCCTGGGCATGTTGTGGATCGAGCCTGCCCTGAAGGGCGGTGCCAATGTGGTGATCAACCTGTCCGGCGACAATGCGCGAGTGATGCAGGCGTTCGGCGACAAGCAGATGGTCGATCAGGTGTTGATTCGCCTGCATGAGTTCTATCCACAGGCTCGCGGTTCGTTCACCGGTTATGAAATCCGTCGTTACAGCACCGATCCGTCGACTGGCGGCGCCTACCTGGCCTTCGGTCCGGGCCAGATCAGCAAGTTCTGGCGCCTGTGGGAACGCCCGATTCAGCGCGTAACCTTCGCTGGCGAACACACCGACACCCTGTACCCGGGCACCCTGGAAGGCGCGTTGCGCACTGGTCAGCGTGCAGCCAGCCAGGTTGAAGACCTGGCGGCGGGCAAGTCGTTCGAACCGGCGAAAGTGGTCCCGGCCGCTGCCGCTGCGGCGGGCACTGGTGCGGTGGCGGCGAAGAAAGGCAATTTCTTCAGCAACCTGTTTGGCGGCTCCGATGACGAGAAGAAGCCAGAGCTGGTCAAGGCATCCGAGCCGGTTGCACCGCCAGCGCCAGCGCCTGCTCCGGCGCCAGCCCCGGCCATCGCGCCAGCCCCGGTGGAAGCACCGAAGCCTGCGACCCCGGTAAAACCCGAACCGGCCAAAAAGGCTCCGGCAAAACCGGCTGCCAAGACCGAGGCGAAAAAAGCCCCGGTCAAGGCACCGGCCAAGAAAACCGAGGCGGTGAAGAAGCCAGCAGCTAAACCTGCGGCGACTCCGGCAATGGATGCCAAGGCGTAGTAAGCCCTGGGACAAAAAGAACGCGGCGTAAATGCCGCGTTTTTTTTGCCTGAAGAAGGCCGAGATCAAAAATCGAATAAAACATTTGGTACAGGTGTTCTCCGGTTTGTATTCATTTTTTCTAACACTTTTCGACTTTAATCTTTCCTTAACTCGTCGGCTTCAGACTCTTGATCGCATTTTTCGATATTTCAAAGCGAAATTTTCCGCTTTAATTCGATAGATAACTCGATAGTCTTGGGCCAGCACTTACAGGGATCTAGGCAATGCAGCTACGTAACTCTACCTCCCGCTACGGCTGGGTCAGCATCTTCATGCACTGGGGCGTGGCACTGGCCGTGTTCGGTTTGTTCGCCCTCGGGCTGTGGATGGTCGGCCTCGGCTATTACGACCCTTGGCGCAAGACCGGGCCGGATCTGCACAAGAGCATTGGCTTGATCTTGCTGGGCGTCATGGTGCTGCGGGTATTGTGGCGTTTCATCAGCCCGCCACCACCGGCCTTGGCCAGTTACAGCCGCATGACGCGTCTTGGCGCCATGTTCGGTCATGCCTTTCTGTATTTCTGTCTGTTCGCCGTGATGATTGCCGGTTACCTGATTTCCACCGCAGAAGGTGCCGGGATTCCGGTGTTTGACTGGTTTGAAGTGCCTGCCCTGGTTTCCGGACTACCGGACCAGGCAGATAACGCCGGTGCGATTCACCTCTACCTGGCGTGGGTGCTGGTAATTTTTTCCGGCCTCCATGCATTGGCAGCATTGAAGCACCACTTTATCGACCGTGATGCGACCCTCAAGCGAATGCTGGGTCGCAAAGCCTGAAGTTCAACCTCGACTCCCAAGGAAAACAAAGCATGTTGAAAAAGACTCTCGCCGCTCTGGCAATCGGTTCCGCTCTGCTGTCCGCCAACGTGATGGCGGCTGACTACGTTGTAGACACAACAGGCCAGCACGCCTTCGTCAACTTCAAGATCAGCCACCTGGGCTACAGCTTCATCACCGGTACCTTTAAGACCATGGACGGCAAGTTCAGCTTCGACGCTGCCAAGCCTGAAGACAGCAAGATCGAGTTCAACGTGAACCCTGCCAGCGTCTTCACCAACAACGCCGAACGTGACAAGCACGTCTCCAGCAAAGACTTCCTGAAAGTGGCTGATTTCCCTAAGTCCACGTTCGTGTCCACCAGCGTTAAAGCCACCGGTAAGAACGCTGCTGGCAAAGACACAGCCGACGTGGCCGGCGACCTGACTATTGCTGGCGTAACCAAGCCAGTCGTGATCAAGGCCACTTTCCTGGGTGAAGGCAAGGATCCATGGGGCGGCTACCGTGCAGGCTTCGAGGGTACTACCAGCATCAAGCGTTCCGATTTCGGCAAGATGATGGACCTGGGTCCACAGTCCGACGCGGTTGATCTGTACATCTCGTTTGAAGGTGTCAAGGCGAAGTAATTTTCGCTCTGACATAAAAACGCCCCTGATCGAAAGGTCTGGGGCGTTTTTTTGGCTGGCGAAATTTTATCAACACTACAAATTCACTGTGGGAGCGAGCTTGCTCGCGATAGCGGTGTATCAGTCGATATCCATGTTGGCTGAACAGACGCCATCGCGAGCAGGCTCGCTCCTACAGGATTTCATCAGCCATAAAAAATGCCCCGGACCTTTTGGTTCGGGGCATTTTCATTGCAGCGATAACTCAGCGATTACGAGTCAGCAACGCTGGTTTCTCACCGCGAGGACGGCTTGGCAGTTGATCCAGCTGCTCAGGTGTCGGGAAGCGGTCGGCCTTCGACTCCTTGTGCATGATCTTCGGCGCGGGGCCACGCGGGTTCTGCACGGCCGGTTCCGAAAGAGGCTGGTCGTCACGGGCCGGGCGACGGTTGCGTGAGTCTTCGCGGCGAGCCTGGCCGTCGCGCGGTGCGCCGCTGCGAGGACCGCTACGCTTGGCCGGTGGGGTGCCGGTGCTGGCGCCATCGCTGCTGCGCGGACCGCTCTGGCGACCTTGTGGTTTGCCGGAGCGTGGAGCGCCCGAACCGGCGGCGGTGCCTTGTGCCGGAGCACCCGGACGGCGACCACGGCCTTGAGCAGGTTTCTGCTGCGGCACGTAGTCGACGCGGTTACCGAAGTTATCGATATCGTCGTCCAGGAACTCGTCCGGGGCACGGTCAGCGGCGGCACGGGGTTGTTGGCTCGGCTGACGCTGTTCACGGGCCGGAGTACCTTCGCGGGGCTTTTGCTGACGGGCAGGGCGCTCGCCGCGTTCGCCGGCCGGTTTTTCCTTGCCCTTGTCTTTGCCTTTGTCCTTGCGACCGCCGCCGCCGCCGCCACCGCTGCCGTTCGGACCGTCGCCGCGCGGGCCACGTGGATTGCGCGGGTTACGCATGTCCGGACGCTCGCGCACTTCCGGTTTCTCGGCTTCCACGGCGCTGGCATCGAAGCCCATCAGGTCGCCGTCGGCGATTTTCTGTCGGGTCATGCGTTCGATGCTTTTCAGCAGTTTTTCTTCGTCCGGGGCTACCAGCGAAATCGCCTCGCCCGAACGACCGGCACGGCCGGTACGGCCGATGCGGTGCACGTAGTCTTCATCGACGTTCGGCAGTTCGAAGTTGACCACGTGAGGCAACTGGTCGATGTCCAGACCGCGAGCGGCGATGTCGGTGGCGACCAGGATGCGCACTTCGCCGGCCTTGAAGTCGGCCAGGGCTTTGGTGCGGGCGTTCTGGCTCTTGTTGCCGTGGATCGCGACGGCGCTCAGGCCATGCTTGTCCAGGTACTCGGCCAGGCGGTTGGCGCCGTGCTTGGTGCGGGTGAACACCAGCACCTGTTCCCAGGCGCCGGCGGTGATCAGGTGCGCCAGCAGCGAACGCTTGTGGCTGGCGGCCAGACGGAACACACGCTGTTCGATACGCTCGACCGTGGTGTTCGGCGGCGTGACTTCGATGCGCTCCGGGTTGTGCAGCAGCTTGCCGGCGAGGTCGGTGATGTCCTTGGAGAAGGTCGCCGAAAACAACAGGTTCTGGCGTTTGGCCGGCAGACGGGCCAGGACCTTTTTCACGTCATGGACGAAGCCCATGTCGAGCATGCGGTCGGCTTCGTCCAGCACGAGGATTTCCACGTGGGACAGATCGACGCTGCCTTGGCCGGCGAGGTCGAGCAGGCGGCCAGGGCAGGCCACCAGCACATCCACGCCACGGGACATGGCCTGAACCTGCGGGTTCATGCCGACACCGCCGAAGATGCAGGCGCTGACGAACTTCAGGTCACGGGCATAGACCTTGAAGCTTTCATGCACTTGCGCGGCGAGTTCGCGAGTCGGGGTCAGGACCAGTACGCGCGGCTGGCGCGGGCCGTGACGCTGGGATTTGTCCGGGTGACCGTTGGGAAACAACCGCTCCAGGATCGGAAGGGCGAAACCGCCGGTTTTACCAGTACCTGTCTGTGCCGCGACCATCAGGTCGCGACCTTGCAACACGGCGGGAATGGCCCGCTGTTGCACCGGAGTAGGCTCGGTATAGCCCGCTGCCTCGATGGCGCGGACTAAAGCCTCGGAGAGACCGAGGGAAGCAAAGGACATGAGTAATCCTGTTTTAAGTTAGGGCTTGGCCCAATGGGAGTCTTGCCTGGCGCGAATGGCGTTTAAGAGGACGCAATCCCGTCCGGTCCTGCTGGGTCTCGAAGGCTCGTCTGCAAGCGCTCGCGCGGGCTGAAAGCTGCGCAGTAGCGGGGTTGAGATGCCTTTAACGATTCCGAGCGTCCGGGCGTGAGCCTGGCGGGAAGGCCGGAGTATAACAGAGCAATCACTGCGCGCCGCTTTCCTGCTGCTCAACGGTTTTTTCCGTGGCAGCCGTGGTTTTTTCAGTCTTCACGCTGGCGGCCGGTTCCGCGCCGTAGCGGGCACTCAGTTCAGCATAGGCGGGCTCGCGCTTGAAGCGTTTGAGTTCGGCGCCGAAACGCTGCACCAGCAGATCCATGCCCGCATTGCGACGTACCGCGAGAAACTGGCTTTGCTGGCTGATGACGGTGGGGTTTTCGGTGATCTTGCCGCGGATGCCCAGTTCATCGAGCAAATGCTGGCCGACCCGGCGGTCGGTAATCAGCAGGTCAATGCGCCCGCGCACCAGTTTGCCGAAGTTGGCTTCATGGGTGGGAGCCGGCTCGCGGGTGAACAGCGTCGAATCGCTGAAGTCCTTGCTGTACAGGTAACCCGGCGAGGTGCCGATGGTCAGGCCGCGCAAGTCATCAAGGGTGCGAAACGGATGGGGTCGGTCATTGGCGTAGAACATCACGAACTGGACTTCAGACAGTGGTTCGCTGGGGTAGAGCAGGGTCGCATCGCGTTCGTCGCTGTGAAAGATGTCCAGCGCGCCGTCGGCCTGCCCGGTTTCAAGCATCGACAGGCAGCGTTTCCATGGCAGGAACTGCCACTCCACTTCGATGCCCAGGCGCTTGAAGACAATGGCGGTGGTTTCGTAGTCCAGGCCCAGCGCTTTGCCGTTGTCTTCGTACACATAAGGCGCCCACGGTTCCGTGACAATGCGCAGCTTCTCGCCCCGAGCGGCGAAGCTCAGGCAAGCGAAGACAAGCATGGCGATTAACTGCGTGATCAAAGGCATGGGTTTGAGATTACGACGAGAAACCGGAAAGAGCCAGAAACTGACCGCAGATGCTCTAACTCCGTGGATTGCTGCACATTAATAGTGCGCTGAAAGCAAAAGATCGCAGCCTGCGACAGCTCCTGCAGGGAATACACATTCCGGGGTAGGAGCTGCCGCAGGCTGCGATCTTTTGATCTTGCTTGTAGCTTTCAACTTGCAGCTTGTAGCTGCCTCAACGCGGCAATTTCAGGTTTCTCCACACCGCCAGGCTCGCTTCAGCCTGGTTCAATGTGTAGAAGTGCAGCCCTGGAGCGCCGCCCTGCAGCAATTGTTCGCACATTTCGGTGATGACCTGTTCACCAAAGCGCTGAATGCTCTGGGTGTCGTCGCCGTAGGCTTCCAGTTGCTTGCGGATCCAGCGCGGGATTTCTGCACCGCAGGCATCGGAGAAGCGCGCCAGCTTGCTGTAGTTGGTGATCGGCATGATGCCCGGCACGATCGGGATGTCCACACCCAGCGCCCGCACACGTTCCACGAAGTAGAAGTAGCAGTCGGCGTTGAAGAAGTACTGGGTGATCGCACTGTCGGCGCCAGCGTTGGCCTTGCGCACGAAGTTGGCAACATCGTCTTCGAAATTGCGCGCTTGCGGATGCATTTCCGGGTAAGCGGCGACTTCGATGTGGAAGTGATCACCGGTTTCTTCACGAATGAATTCAACCAGGTCGTTGGCGTGGCGCAATTCACCGCTGGCCATGCCCATGCCTGAAGGCAGGTCACCGCGCAGAGCGACGATACGCTTGATGCCGGCAGCCTTGTACTCGGCCAGCAGGCCGCGCAGGTCAGCTTTGCTGTCGCCCACGCAGGACAGGTGCGGAGCGGCAGGGATTTTGACTTCGCTTTCGAGCTGCAACACGGTGTTCAGCGTGCGATCACGGGTCGAACCGCCGGCGCCGTAGGTGCAGGAGAAGAAATCGGGGTTGTAGGTAGCCAACTGGCGAGCAGTGGCGAGCAGCTTTTCTTGCCCGGCATCGGTCTTCGTAGGGAAGAACTCGAAGCTGTAGCGACGATCTTGGGACATGGGAATACCCTTGAAAACGCGTAAGGCGGACGCTGGCCCCTGTAGGAGCGAGCTTGCTCGCGAAAAACGTCAGGGCAACGCGTTTAGCCAGATAGCGCGCGTTTTCGTTAACGTCCATCGCGAGCAAGCTCGCTCCTACACAGGAAGATCCGGCCGATCAGTAGCGGTAAGCGTGCGGCTTGAACGGGCCTTCGACGGTCACGCCGATGTAGTCGGCCTGGGTCTTGGTCAGTTGAGTCACGACGCCGCCGAAGCCACGGACCATTTCCAGGGCCACTTCTTCGTCGAGTTTCTTCGGCAGTACTTCAACGGTCAGGCGCTCGGCTTGCTGGGCTGGCGACAGGTCGGCGTACTTCTGGCCGAACAGGAAGATCTGCGCCAGAACCTGGTTGGCGAACGAACCGTCCATGATGCGGCTCGGGTGGCCGGTGGCGTTGCCCAGGTTAACCAGACGGCCTTCGGCCAGCAGGATCAGGTAGTCGTCGTTCTGTGGGTCGAAATCGCCAGCGCCGGTACGGTGGATCTTGTGAACCTGCGGCTTCACTTCTTCCCATGCCCAGTTCTTGCGCATGAAAGCGGTGTCGATTTCGTTGTCGAAGTGACCGATGTTGCAGACAACGGCACGCTTCTTCAGGGCTTTGAGCATGTTCGAATCGCAAACATTGACGTTGCCGGTGGTGGTCACGATCAGGTCGATCTTGCCCAGCAGTGACTTGTCGATGCTTGCTTCAGTACCGTTGTTGATACCGTCGATGAATGGCGAAACCACTTCGAAACCGTCCATGCAGGCTTGCATGGCGCAGATCGGGTCGACTTCGGAAACCTTGACGATCATGCCTTCCTGACGCAGGGACTGAGCGGAACCCTTGCCCACGTCGCCGTAGCCGATGACCAGCGCTTGCTTGCCGGACAGCAGGTGGTCGGTGCCGCGCTTGATGGCATCGTTCAGGCTGTGACGGCAGCCGTACTTGTTGTCGTTCTTGCTCTTGGTCACCGAGTCGTTGACGTTGATGGCCGGAATTTTCAGCTCGCCCTTGGCCAGCATGTCCAGCAGGCGGTGAACGCCGGTGGTGGTTTCTTCGGTCACGCCGTGGACGCGATCCAGAACCTGCGGGTACTTCTTGTGCAGCAGCTCGGTCAGGTCGCCGCCGTCGTCGAGGATCATGTTGGCGTCCCATGGCTGGCCATCTTTCAGGATGGTCTGCTCCAGGCACCACTCGTACTCTTGTTCGGTTTCGCCTTTCCAGGCGAAAACCGGGATGCCGGCAGCGGCGATGGAAGCGGCGGCCTGGTCCTGAGTCGAGAAAATGTTGCAGGACGACCAGCGTACTTCGGCACCCAGGGCAACCAGGGTTTCGATCAGCACGGCAGTCTGAATGGTCATGTGGATGCAGCCGAGAATCTTCGCGCCCTTGAGCGGTTGCTCTTCGGAGTACTTGCGACGCAGACCCATCAGGGCTGGCATTTCAGATTCAGCGATGATGGTTTCGCGACGGCCCCAGGCAGCCAGGGACATGTCGGCGACTTTGTAATCGGTAAAATCTGCAGGCGTGATAACAGCGCTCATGAAGAGCCTCCATTCGTAATGTATGCGAATGGGCGCCGTTGTGCGTTTAGTGTCGGGCCGAT
The DNA here is from genome assembly GCF_054177685.1 of Pseudomonas sp. P5_A2_2. NCBI lineage: Bacteria > Pseudomonadati > Pseudomonadota > Gammaproteobacteria > Pseudomonadales > Pseudomonadaceae > Pseudomonas > Pseudomonas sp. P5_A2_2. Next base: position 45,240 of record NZ_JBGCUL010000002.1, on the reverse strand, counting down.
CAAGGCCTGGCAACGCCCCATCCGAGCCTGACAGGTCGAACCTGCTGCAGCGCCCCTCGGACAGGTGGCGGGAAAACGGTATCAAGCGATGATGACCGTTTTGAAACGGTGGCGATTATAGCGGGCTATGCTGATCTTCCAAAGCGTTTCTGTTGGTCAATGTCCGAACGGTAATCGAGACCATAGTCGAAGCTTGATAGAGCTCTAGCCCGGGCTCTGCCATGATGCCAGGCATCAATCGGCAAGATGGTCAGGAGTGAACATGAATTTCCACACCCGCAAATGGGTAAAACCCGAAGACCTCAACCCCAACGGCACGCTGTTCGGCGGTAGCCTGCTGCGCTGGATCGACGAAGAGGCGGCGATCTACGCCATCGTCCAGTTGGGCAACCAGCGTGTGGTCACCAAGTACATTTCCGAAATCAACTTCGTCAGCGCCTCGCGCCAGGGCGACATCATCGAACTGGGCATCACGGCGACCGAATTCGGCCGCACCTCGATCACCCTGACATGCGAAGTGCGCAACAAGATCACCCGCAAAAGCATCCTGACGGTGGAGAGAATGGTCTTCGTCAACCTGGGTGAAGACGGCTTGCCCGCGCCCCATGGCCGAACCGAGATCAAGTACGTCAAAGACCAGTTCAAGGATGATGATGCCGCTCAGTGAGATCGGTGGTGTTCCCATCGCGAGCATGCAATCAAGTTGATGCTCAACCCGCCACATCAAGCGCAGCCGCAACGCGACGCTGGCGATAGATGAAGAACAATGCAGTCAACACGGTCAGCCCGCTGACCAACGCGCCGGTCCACGGCAAGTCCGCCAGGTCCGCGCCGCTGGCCACCACCAGGCCGCCGATCCAGGCTCCGGCGGCGTTGCCGAGGTTGAAGGCGCTCTGGTTCAAGGTCGAACCCAGGTTTGGCGCCTCAATGGCCTGATCGATGATCAGCAGTTGCAGGATCGGGCACAGCGCAAAGGCGAACGTACCCCACAGCACCAGCGTGATCGCTGCCGGAATGGCCGAATGGCTGGTTTGCGTGAACGCCGCCAGCACCACCAGTACCGCCAGCGCCATGCCTACCAGTGAAGGCAGCAAGCGGCTGTCCGCCAGACGACCACCGAGCATGCTGCCGGCGGTCAAGCCAACGCCGAACAACAGCAGCATGATGGTGACACCGTGCGGGCTGACGCCAGTGATGTCCTGCAGGATCGGCGCAATGTAAGTGAACACACTGAACAGGCTGGTCGAGGCCAGCACACTCATGCCCAGCGCCAGCAGTACGTTGGCCTTGCCCAGCACCTTGAACTCGCTGGCCAGGTTGGCTTTATCCATCGCGATGTTCTTCGGCAACCAGACCCATTGCGCAATCGCCGCCAGTACGCCGATCACCGACACCGCCCAGAAGGTCGAGCGCCAACCTGCGTATTGCCCGAGTGCGGTGCCCAGCGGTACGCCGAGCACGTTGGCCAGGGTCAGGCCGGTGAACATCATGGCAATCGCCTGGGCCCGTTTGTTGGGTGCCACCAGCCCGGCGGCGACCACCGAACCGATGCCGAAAAATGCGCCATGGCACAGTGCCGTGATCACGCGCGCGGCCATCAGCGTGGCGTAGTTCGGCGCCAGCGCGCAGAGCATGTTGCCGAGGATGAACATCAGCGTCATGCCCAATAGCGTGGCTTTGCGCGGCATGTTGGCGGTGCCGACGGCGAGGATCGGTGCACCGAACACCACGCCCAGGGCGTAGCCGGTGATCAGCAATCCGGCATCGGGAATGCTCACGCCGAGGTCGCGGGCGACATCGGGCAAAAGACCCATGATGACGAATTCGGTGGTGCCGATGCCGAACGCGGCAACAGCGAGGGCAAGCAAAGCGAGTGGCATGCGCAAGGTCTCTGTCGGTAGTCTTGACGCTGTGATCAGGCATACGCAGGCCGACGACCGTTCTCGAGGAGTGCGGGCCGGGCAGAATTTTTATAGGAATTAGTCTGTGCGCAACTGAGTGCGGCGTGGTCGCTTGCAGTATAAACAGCCACTGACATATGGCGAACCAATTCTCTGCGCGAGTTTTGCAGGATCGTGGAGACAACAAAAGGAGTAGGCCGTGCTTGCGACGGCGTTGGTGTTGGTGGCGGCGCTGTTGCATGCGGCGTGGAATACCCTGATCAAGTTCAGTGCGGAGCGGTTGTTGGTKGTGGCCTGCATGGACAGCGTGGCGCTGCTATTTGTCGCGCTGATGTTGCCATTGCTGAGCGTGCCGCCGCTGGAGATCTGGCCGTGGATCCTGGCATCGGCGGCGTTCGAGTTGCTCTATCGCTATTTGTTGATCCAGGCCTATCGGGTCGGCGACCTCGGGCTGGTTTACCCGTTGATGCGCGGCCTGTCGCCGTTGGTGGTGCTGGCGCTGACGCTGATCTTTGCCGGGGAAGAGCTGACCCACCAACAGATTTTCGGAATCCTGCTGATCCCGTTCGGCATGCTGTGCCTGCTCTGGCAGGGCGGCGGCGGAACGCGCCTTCCATGGTCGATGCTACCGGTGGTGGCGCTGATCGGCCTGTGCATCGGTTGCTACACCTACATCGACGGGCAGGCATTGCGGCGCTGGTCCCATCCACTGGATTACCTGGTCTGGGTCACTCTGCTCAGCGCCTGGCCGTTTCCTCTATTGGCGTTGGTGCGTAAACGACCCGCGTTCTTGCTGTTCTGGCGCGAGCAGTGGCGGCTGGGCCTGGCGGTCGGGTTCTGCGTGTTGTTCAGCTACGCTTTGGTGCTGTGGGCGATGCAGTTGGGTTCGATAGCCGAGGCGGCAGCGTTGCGCGAGATCAGCGTGATTCTGGTGGTGCTGTTTGGCATGCGTTACCTGAAAGAACCGCTTGGCGGGCCACGGTTGCTCGCCTGTAGCCTTGTGATGATCGGCATACTGGTGATGAAGTTTTGATCGCCCGGATGGAATTCAACTCTCCACAACTAGACAACCAGAAGAAAGGACGACGTTATGACGGTGGCTCTGTGGTGCATTTTGATTGCGATTTTACTGCCGTATATGTGTACGTGGATCGCCAAGATCAGTGGCGGGTTCCGGCTGAAAGACAATCATGACCCTCGGGATTTTCTCGACTCTCTGGAAGGCTTGGGCAGGCGGGCACACTCGGCGCAGTTGAATAGTTACGAAGTGACCCCGGCGTTCGCCGCGGCGGTGATCGTAGCGCACCTGGTCGGCAATGCCGAACTGGTAACGGTCAATGTGCTGTCGGTGTTGTTCATTACCAGCCGCCTGCTCTACATCATTTGCTACCTGGCGGACTGGGCGACGCTGCGGTCGCTGGTGTGGTTCGTGGGGATGGCGTTGATCGTGAGTTTCTTTGTGGTGTCGGTCTGAATCTCGGGTGATGCTGATGGCCTTATCGCGGGCAAACCCGCTCCCACAGGTTTCTATAGTGAATATGGATTCTGTGTACACCGAAAACCCTGTGGGAGCGGCGGTGCGACGATTCGACTTGCCCGCGATAACTATCTAGCTGGCGATGCTGATTTCAAGGATTAGCCTTCACCGCATCCGCCACCTGCGGCACTTGCGGCAGCGCCGCACCTTTGGGCCAGAGCATCCAGATCTGTCCCTGCTGCTTCATGTCCCCGGCCAATTGCCCGGCCGCATCGCCGGTGCCCCAGAACAGATCCGCCCGGACCTCGCCGGCAATGGCGCCGCCGGTGTCCTGTGCGGCCACCGGGCGAACCAGGGCGGTACCGTCCGGTTTGGTGGTGGACAGCCACAACAGGCTGCCCAGCGGAATGACCTTGCGATCCACTGCCGCGCTGTAACCGGCGGTCAGCGGTACGTTCAGCGAGCCGCGGGGGCCTTCGTTGCTGTCCGGGTTACGGGTGAAGAACACGTAGCTGGGGTTGCTGCCGAGCAGTTCGGGAATCCGCGACGGATTGGCCTTGGCCCAGGTGCTGATGGCGCCCATGGTCACGTCTTCTTTTTTCAACTCGCCCTGTTCCACCAGCCAGCGGCCGATCGGTCGATACGGATGGCCGTTCTGATCGGCGTAAGCAATGCGCAACTGGCGGCCATTGTCGAGCTGGATACGACCCGAACCCTGGATTTGCAGGAACTGCAGGTTCATCGGATCGGTCAGCCAGGCCACGACCGGCGCCTTGACCCCTTTGCTATCAATGGTTGCCGCATCGTCGTACGGCTTGAGCACGCGACCTTCGAGCCGACCGCGCAGGCGTTTGCCCTTGAGTTCCGGGTAAATGCTGTCGAGGGCGACGATGATCATGTCTTCGGGGACGCCATAGACCGGGACATTGGCAGCGCCGGTCTGGGTCAGGCTCCCGGGATAGACCGGTTCGTAGTAGCCGGTGATCAGACCGCTGGGGTTGTCGTTGGCGGCGCGCAAGCCATAGACATCGAGGTTCTGTTTGAGAAAACCGCGAATGTCGCTGGCGGTTTGCGGCACGTTGGCAGCCGCTGCGCAGGTGCCACCCCAGACCGGGTCGGCCTTGAGTCGGGTGCAGGCGCTACGCCATGAGCCGAAGCCGGCGACCAGGTCGATGTCGGACACCGTCGGCAGCGCTTCCCATGTGGCACTGGAATAGGTCGCCAGAGCATGGGTCTTCGGTTGTTGGTTGTCGCCACCGGTGCAGCCTGCGAGCAGGGCCACCATCGGCAGGGTCCAGGCCAGACTGTGACGCCATGCCTTGATACGGCTGTTCATGGAGTGATTCCTTTGCCGGTTGCTTGAGTGCTCCATGCGCTCAAGCAACCCTTATTGATAATAGGGCTATTGGTCTTTGCCGATGACGCGAGGATACTGGCCGCCGTTTCCCGTGACCTGAAGCCACCATGACTCTTAAAAGACTTTCTGTTGTATTGCTGGCCTGCCTGACGTTGTCCGCTTGTGGCGGAGTCGACCCCAACTCGCCGCTCGGCCAGCGCAAGGCCATTTTCAAGCAAATGCTCAAGACTGGCGAAGACCTGGGCGGCATGCTGCGTGGGCGCATTGCGTTCGATGGCCCGAAGTTCGCCGAGGGCTCGGTGAAACTCGATGCGCTGTCCCGTGAGCCGTGGCAACACTTTCCGCAGGTCCGCGAAGAAGGCGCATGACCCTGTGGGAGCGAGCTTGCTCGCGAAGACTGCTTCGGCAACACCAAAGATCTTTGCTCGTTATCTGTTCTTATTTATCCAGCTCATCGAGTGCGTCCTGCAATTCCTTGCGGGCATCGGCAAGTTTGTCTTTGCGCTTGTTGATCTTGTCAGAGTCGCCTTTGCTCATGGCCTTGTCGAGGTCCGCCTGACGCTTGCTGACCTCGTGCCTGGCGTCAAGCACCTTGTTTTCCCGTTCCTTCTTCAGTGAGGCATCGGTGCAGTTCGCCTCGACTTCGCTCAGGGCTTTTTCCAGGCCGGCCTGCTGGTCGGCGTTGCCGTGGACCTTGGCCAATTCGATCTGGTTGACGATACCTTGCTTCCTGGCCGCGCAACCGGTCAGCCCCGGCGCTTCCTCGTCCGCCATCAACGGAGTGGCCAGCACGCTGCAAAGGGCCAACAGGACGAGCGGTGAAAGAAATTTCATAAAAGCTCCATGTAAGAAGACAGGCGGGCCGGTGTGGCAATGGCTTGTTGGAGCCCTGCGGTCCCCTGGGGTTCCCGCTGGGCGCAAGGCTGACCGCTAAAAGCCGTCAATCCCCGCATCACGTAACGTTTCACTCAAGGCCAGGACCTGCGGATCGCGGAAAAAAGCGTTCAGTTGCGCCGCGCGTCCCGGACCGATACCGGTCTCGGCCCGCCATTGTTCGATGTCTCGCTGCGCCAGTGCCTGCCATGAATTGCCGAGGTGCACCTGACCTGTCGGCGGTAATCCCAGGGCTTTCAGCCAGTGCGCGAACGGGCGTTGCCGGGCCCGGTTGAAGCTGTCTGCGAGGCGAACCGCGCTGCGCTCGCCGAAACCGTCAATGGTAGCAAGCTCTTGAGCATCGAGGGGCAACCAATCCAGCAGACCGTTCAGGCGACCTGTTGCAAGAAGTTTTTCCCAAGTGCCCGGACCCACATTGGGCAGCGCGAGACCCTGTTTGCTGCTGAGCCAGGTCAGGCGCGCGAGAAACTGGCTCTCACAGCCCGGAGTCGGTCGCCAGCAACTCAATGAATTAAAGTCCTCTGCCAGCGGCACGTTCAATTCGGCGCGTGCGCTGCTGCGCAATACAACGCTATCGAGCCTGGGAATGGTCAGCCCGGCCAGGCTGATGGCGACCTGGTCACCCGGACGTATGTCCAGCGCCTGCCAGCGTTGCAACGACCCGACGCTGACGAGTTTGATCTGCCGGTCATCGAGCTTCACCGGGGTCAGTTCAAGTACCGGAGTGATCCGCCCGGTCCGGCCGATTTTGAAGTGAACCTGGCGGACTTCGGCCAGTGCCTGGGCGAAGGGGTATTTCCAGGCGATGGCCCAGTAAGGTGACCTGGCCTGCCAGCGTTCGGCGGCCGGGCGTTGGTTCTGGCGCAGGACAATGCCGTCGCTGGCAAAGGGCAGGGGGGAGCGATACCAGTGTTCGCGCCAGCGTTCGGCATCGATGACGGAGGTGACTGGCTGGCTGTATGCCGTGGTACTCGGGAAGCCCAGCGCAGTCAGCGCCGCGGCACGCGCGGGCACGCTCGCCGGCCCTTGGGGCCAGTCCCAGACAAACAAGTCGATGTTGGCGGCCTGTTCGGCGCTCAAGACCTTGCGCGCCATCAGGCCGGCCACCGAGCCACGGGCATTGAGGCTACCGGCCCGGGCCTGCACATGATCGGTCAGGCGCCAATACAGTTCGCCTTGCACGATCAAGTCCCGGGCTTGCGATAGCCGTTGCGGGATGGCCTGAATCTGCCGTGCAGGAACCGTCCAGTCCTGACCGCTCTGGCCGTCACCACGGCTGACTGCCTGGGCCAACAGGCCGTTACGGTAAACCAGGGTCACCGCCACTCCATCGATTTTAGGCTGGACCCAGACGTCCACCCGGCCACGCAGCCAGTTTTCCACGGCGGGCCGATCGTGCAGTTTGTCCAGGCCGGTGTGGGCGATGGGGTGGGGCAGTGTGCCGCGTGCAGTGCGCAAGGGGTCTGCGGACGGGCTCAGATTGAAGCAGTGGCGCCATTGGGTGAGTCGTACGCGGGACTGGTCGTAGAGTTCATCGGCTACCAGTGAGCGTCCCTGGCGGTGATAGCTGTCGTCCCAGAAGTCGATCTGCTGTTGCAGTTTGTTGACTTCGTTCAGGGCGCGTTCGGATGGCCAGTCCGGGCACTCGGTGGCATTGGCGGTCAGGTGGGCAAAGGTCAGTAGAAAGGCGAGAAACAGGCGCAGGTCGGGAAGCATCTTGAGCGTCCTTGCTCGGTGAGGTGTGTGAAGGCTAGGTCAGTATCAGTTGGCATAGCGAGGGGGTGTTTTGCCGGGTATTTCCGGTGGATGTGCTGGCCTCATCGCGAGCAAGCTCGCTCCCACAGTTGACGGTGGTGTTCACAAATCATCTGACCAACTCATAACCCTGTGGGAGCGGCGGTGCGACGATTCGACTTGCCCGCGATAGTCGCAACACGGTGTAAAGCGAATGGCAATAAAAAGCCCCGCAAGGCGCGAACCATGCGGGGCTTCGGGTGTTGCGGGGAAATCTTACAGGCCGGCAGCGGAACGCAGAGCGTCGGCGCGGTCGGTTTTTTCCCAGGTGAACGTGGTGAAGGTGTCGTTACCAACGGTCTTGGTTGCCGGGGTGCGACCGAAGTGGCCGTACGCAGCGGTTTCCTGATACATCGGGTGCAGCAGGTCGAGCATGGTGGTGATCGCGTATGGACGCAGGTCGAACACTTCGCGGACCAGTTTGACGATCTTGTCATCGCTGATCTTGCCGGTGCCGAAGGTGTTCAGCGAGATCGAAGTCGGCTGGGCAACGCCGATGGCGTAGGAAACCTGAATTTCGCAACGCTCGGCCAGGCCGGCAGCAACGATGTTCTTGGCCACGTAACGACCGGCGTAGGCTGCCGAACGGTCAACCTTCGATGGATCTTTACCGGAGAACGCGCCGCCACCGTGACGGGCCATGCCGCCGTAGCTGTCGACGATGATCTTGCGACCGGTCAGGCCGCAGTCACCCACCGGGCCGCCGATGATGAACTGGCCGGTCGGGTTGATGTGGAACTGGGTGTCCTTGCTCAGCAGTTCGGCAGGCAGCACGTGCTTGACGATCAGCTCCATCACGCCTTCGCGCAGGTCGTTGTACGACACTTCAGGGTTGTGCTGGGTCGACAGGACAACGGCGTCGATGCCGACAACCTTGCCGTTTTCGTAGCGGCAGGTCACTTGCGACTTGGCGTCCGGACGCAGCCAAGGCAGCAGGCCGGATTTGCGGGCTTCGGCCTGGCGCTGCACCAGCTGGTGCGAGAAGGTGATCGGTGCTGGCATCAGCACGTCGGTTTCGTTGCTGGCGTAGCCGAACATCAGGCCCTGGTCGCCGGCACCCTGATCTTCAGGCTTGGCACGGTCGACACCCTGGTTGATGTCAGGGGACTGCTTGCCGATGATGTTCATCACGCCGCAGGTCGCACCGTCGAAGCCGACGTTGGAGCTGGTGTAGCCGATGTCGGTGATCACGTCACGAACGATCTGTTCCAGGTCGACCCAGGCCGAGGTGGTGACTTCGCCGGCGATGATCGCCACGCCCGTTTTCACCAGAGTCTCGCACGCCACACGGGCGAACTTGTCTTCAGCAATGATGGCGTCCAGCACCGCATCAGAAATCTGGTCGGCGATTTTGTCCGGATGCCCTTCAGACACGGACTCGGAGGTGAAAAGGGAGTATTCGCTCATCTCGATGTTTTCCTGAATTTACCGATGGTGAGTGTCGCCAGCCGGTCGCTGAAAATGGCGGACCTGGATCTGGAAACCATTGCGTAAGCCTACATAGAGGCTTTCCCCGGGAGCGAGTCCCGCAGCGGTGGCCCAACGGGCCAAATCGTCCTGTTCAAACCCCAGCCAGAGATCACCGCAGGCCTCCCTGGCCCAACTCTGGTTGTGGCTACATAACTCTGTCACTAACAGGCTACCGCCTGGTTGCAGCAAGTGGGCCATGTGCTTGAGCGCATCGGCCGGTGCGGCAAAATGGTGCAGCACCATGTTCAGTACCACGCAATCGGCCTTGAGGCTGACGCCGTTCAATGCATCGGCCAGTTGCAGGCTAACGTTAGTCAGTTTGTCGCGTTCGCAGACCTGGCGCGCCAGTTCGAGCATCGCGGTGCTGTTATCCAGCGCCGTGACTTGCGAGAAGCGGCGCGCCAGTTCCGGCAGGAATGCGCCATCGCCGGGGCCGACTTCAATGGCCGTGGCGTCTTTGTCGAAGCTCAACTTGTCGAGCAGGGCCACCACGCTTTCGCGGTATTGCGGCAGGCCGGCGATCAAGTCTTGCTGGGCGCGAAACTTTTCCGCAACCCGTGAGAAAAAGTCCTGGCTGGCGGCCGCGCGTTGCCCATGGACCTGGGCGATGCGCGACTGTACGTCGGTTGGCAGCGTCAGGTTGTCCACTTCTTCGAGCAGGGCTGCGTGCAGTTTGCCGCCCGGCAGTTCGGTGTGGGGCAGGGCGCGACGGTAGAAAATCGCGTTGCCTTCGCGGCGCGTCGCCACCAGGCCGGCCTGGGCCAGTACCTTGAGGTGGTGGCTCATGCCTGACTGGCCGATGCCGAAGATCTGCGCCAGTTCCAGCACACCGAACGAGTCGTTGGCCAGTGCGCGCAAAACATTCAAACGCAGGGGATCACCGCCAGCCTTGCACAAGGCCGCCAGCTCATCGCAATCGTCATGTTGAATGGAGGGCACACGTAAATTCATAAGGCCGGCAGTCTAGTCACGGGTCGAAGGCATCGCAAGAGCAATATCAAAAAGTTTTGATATTGCTCGATGGATGGCACTTCTTGGCGTTAGGTTCAGTCAACAAAGCCAGAGCAGAAAGGTTTCATCACGTTAATACGTCGTTATCCTTTGGAAAAACGCCTCCAGATGACTATCTGTCATTGCCCCGAGGCGGCCCGGTGAGGGAAAATGCTCGCCTTTTTTCCGTTTCGATTTACTCACTCTTGTTTCAGAATCCCAGGAGAACAGCGATGCCTAGCCGTCGTGAGCGTGCCAACGCCATTCGTGCCCTCAGCATGGATGCCGTGCAAAAAGCCAACAGCGGCCATCCCGGTGCCCCTATGGGTATGGCAGATATCGCCGAGGTACTTTGGCGCGACTACCTCAAGCACAACCCGAGCAATCCATCATTCGCCGACCGTGACCGCTTCGTACTGTCCAACGGCCATGGCTCGATGCTGATCTACTCGCTGCTGCACCTGACCGGCTATGACCTGTCGATCGATGATCTGAAGCAGTTCCGCCAACTGCACAGCCGTACCCCGGGCCACCCGGAACTCGGCTACACCCCGGGCGTTGAAACCACCACCGGTCCACTGGGTCAGGGCCTGGCCAACGCCGTGGGTTTTGCCCTGGCTGAGAAAGTCATGGCAGCGCAGTTCAACCGTCCTGGCCACAACATTGTCGACCACCACACCTATGTTTTCCTGGGTGATGGCTGCATGATGGAAGGCATTTCCCACGAAGTCGCTTCCCTGGCCGGTACCCTGGGCCTGGGCAAACTGATCGCCTTCTACGATGACAACGGCATTTCCATCGATGGCGAAGTCGAAGGCTGGTTCACCGACGACACGCCGAAGCGCTTTGAGTCCTACAACTGGCAAGTGATCCGCAATGTCGACGGTCACGACCCGGAAGAGATCAAGACGGCGATCGACACTGCGCGCAAAAGCGAGCAGCCAACCCTGATCTGCTGCAAGACCACCATCGGTTTCGGTTCACCGAACAAGCAAGGCAAGGAAGATTGCCACGGCGCCCCGCTGGGTGACGCGGAAATCGCCCTGACCCGTGCGGCGCTGAAATGGAATCACGGCCCGTTCGAAATCCCGGCCGACATCTACGCCGAGTGGGACGCCAAGGAAACCGGTTGCGCCGTGGAAGCCGAGTGGGATCAGCGTTTCGCTGCCTACTCTGCCGCTTTCCCGACCGAAGCCAACGAATTGGTGCGTCGTCTGAGCGGTGACCTGCCAGCCGACTTCGCCGAGAAGGCCGATGCCTACATCGCCGAAGTGGCGGCCAAGGGCGAAACCATTGCCAGCCGTAAAGCCAGCCAGAACGCCCTGAACGCGTTCGGCCCGCTGCTGCCCGAGTTCCTTGGCGGCTCGGCTGACCTGGCCGGTTCCAACCTGACCCTGTGGAAAGGTTGTAAAGGCGTCACCGCTGAAGACGCCAGCGGCAACTACATGTACTACGGCGTGCGCGAATTCGGCATGACCGCGATCATGAACGGCGTAGCCCTGCACGGCGGCCTGGTGCCTTACGGCGCAACCTTCCTGATGTTCATGGAATACGCCCGTAACGCGGTACGCATGTCGGCCCTGATGAAGCAGCGCGTGATCCACGTCTACACCCACGACTCCATCGGCCTGGGCGAAGACGGCCCGACTCACCAGCCAATCGAGCAACTGGCCAGCCTGCGCTGCACGCCGAACCTCGATACCTGGCGTCCAGCCGACGCCGTTGAATCGGCGGTGAGCTGGAAGTACGCACTGGAGCGCAAGGACGGTCCTTCGGCTCTGATCTTCTCCCGTCAGAACCTGCAGCACCAGACCCGCAGCGCCCTGCAGATCGCCGACATCAGCCGTGGCGGCTACGTGTTGAAGGACTGCTCTGGCGAGCCTGAGCTGATCCTGATCGCCACCGGTTCGGAAGTCGGTCTGGCCGTTCAGGCCTTCGACAAACTGACCGAACAAGGCCGCAAGGTGCGCGTGGTTTCCATGCCGTGCACCAGCGTGTTCGATGCCCAGGACGCCGGCTACAAGCAAGCGGTCCTGCCGTTGCAGGTCAGTGCCCGTATCGCCATCGAGGCTTCCCATGCCGACTACTGGTACAAGTACGTGGGCCTGGAAGGCCGCGTGATCGGCATGACCACCTACGGCGAGTCGGCGCCTGCGCCAGCCTTGTTCGAAGAGTTCGGCTTCACCCTGGAAAACATCCTGGGTCAGGCTGAAGAGCTGCTGGAAGACTAAGTCCGACAGTTGTGTTGTCTGGTCTGACGCCATCGCGGGCAAGCCCGCTCCCACAAGGACGGTGAGTACCCTGTGGGAGCGGGCTTGCCCGCGATAGCGGTCGATCAGGCGACGCWGCACTAACGGATTCACCACGGTAATCGAGAACCCCATGCCTCAACCGCGTCCCTACAAAGTTGCACTCAACGGCTACGGCCGGATTGGTCGTTGCGTCTTGCGTGCGTTGTTCGAGCGAGGCGACAAGGCCGGGTTCGAGATTGTCGCGATCAACGATCTGGCCGACATGGCCAGCATCGAATACCTGACACGCTTCGACTCCACCCACGGGCGTTTTCCCGGCGAAGTGAAGGTCGACGGCGATTGTCTGCATATCAATGGCGACTGCGTGAAGGTCCTGCGCAGCGCCACCCCCGAAGGCATCGATTGGGCGTCTCTGGGCGTCGATCTGGTGCTGGAGTGCTCCGGCGCTTACCACACCCGCGAAGATGGCCAGCGTTTTATCGATGCCGGCGCCCCGCGTGTGCTGTTTTCCCAGCCGATGGCCAGCGAGACGGACGTCGACGCGACCATCGTCTATGGCGTGAACCAGGATTGCCTGACCGGCGACGAACTGCTGGTGTCCAACGCGTCTTGCACCACCAACTGCGGCGTGCCGCTGTTGCGCCTGCTGAATCAGGCCATTGGCCTGGATTACGTGTCGATCACCACCATTCACTCGGCCATGAACGATCAGCCGGTCATCGATGCCTATCACCACGAAGACCTGCGCCGCACCCGTTCGGCGTTCCAGTCGGTGATTCCAGTGTCCACCGGTCTGGCGCGTGGTATCGAACGCCTGTTGCCGGAACTTGCCGGACGAATTCAGGCCAAAGCCGTGCGGGTGCCAACGGTCAACGTGTCCTGCCTCGATATCACGATGCAGACCGCTACCGCGACCGATGCCACCGAGGTTAACCGGATCCTGCGCGAAGCCGCCACCAGCGGCCCGCTCAAAGGCCTTCTGGCCTATACCGAGCTACCCCACGCAAGCTGTGATTTCAACCATGACCCACATTCGGCGATCGTCGATGCCAGTCAGACCCGCGTTTCCGGCCCACGGCTGGTGAACATCCTGGCCTGGTTCGACAACGAATGGGGTTTTGCCAACCGAATGCTGGACGTTGCAGAACACTATCTGCAATCAGCAATTTCAAAAAAACCGTAGGAAGTGCGACCCATGACCGTGTTGAAGATGTCCGACCTCGATCTGCAAGGTAAGCGCGTATTGATCCGCGAAGACCTCAACGTCCCAGTCAAGGACGGTGTTGTCACCAGCGATGCGCGTATCCTGGCCTCGCTGCCGACCATCAAGCTGGCCCTGGAAAAAGGCGCGGCCGTGATGGTCTGCTCGCACCTTGGCCGTCCGACCGAAGGCGAGTTCTCGGCCGAGAACAGCCTCAAGCCAGTCGCCGACTACCTGAGCCGTGCCCTGGGCCGTGAAGTGCCGCTGGTGGCCGATTACCTGGACGGCGTCGACGTCAAGGCCGGCGACATCGTGCTGTTCGAAAACGTGCGTTTCAACAAAGGCGAGAAAAAGAACGCTGACGAACTGGCCCGGCAATACGCTGCCCTGTGCGACGTGTTCGTGATGGACGCTTTCGGCACCGCTCACCGTGCCGAGGGTTCGACCCACGGCGTGGCCAAGTTCGCCAAAGTCGCTGCTGCCGGCCCGCTGCTGGCCGCTGAACTGGACGCACTGGGCAAAGCCCTGGGCGCCCCGGCCCAGCCGATGGCGGCCATCGTCGCCGGCTCCAAGGTGTCGACCAAGCTCGATGTACTCAACAGCCTGAGCCAGATCTGCAACCAGTTGATCGTTGGTGGCGGCATCGCCAACACCTTCCTGGCCGCTGCCGGTCATCCAGTCGGCAAGTCGCTGTACGAGCCGGATCTGCTGGATACCGCTCGCGCCATCGCCGCCAAAGTCAGCGTGCCGTTGCCAGTGGACGTGGTGGTTGCCAAGGAATTCGCTGAAAGCGCCGCTGCGACCGTCAAGCTGATCGCTGACGTCGCTGCCGACGACATGATCCTGGACATCGGCCCGCAGACCGCGGCGAATTTCGCCGAGCTGCTGAAGTCGTCCAAGACTATCCTGTGGAACGGCCCGGTCGGCGTGTTCGAGTTCGATCAGTTCGGTAATGGCACCAAAGTGCTGGCCCAGGCCATCGCAGACAGCGCGGCGTTCTCCATTGCCGGCGGTGGCGACACCCTGGCTGCCATCGACAAGTATGGCGTGGCCGAGCAGATCTCCTACATTTCTACCGGTGGTGGCGCGTTCCTCGAATTCGTCGAAGGCAAGGTTCTACCAGCCGTTGAAGTCCTGGAAAGCCGGGCCAAGGCCTGAGGGTCGCCCGTTAGACCAGGCAAGGGAGTGTTTACATGGTCAAGACGTTAGCGCTGTTGATCGTCGCGGGTTCACTGGTGGCGTGCGGGAGTAACCCGAAGGCCACGCCGGAACCTGCGCCGTCCGAGTCGGAAAAAGGCTGCTACCAGGCTGACTGGCAGGCCGAAACCAACCCGGTGCTCAACAAGCGCGCAGGTCCCGAGGGTCTGGACAAATACGAGACCCAGGCACCCGCCAAGGAACATGGCTGCCCTTGACGGGTCAGACTCTTTACTCAGGGCTGGCAGCGTGCGCCGTCAGCCGAGGGACACGGATGAAAGGTTTTATCGCAGTTGCGGCATTGGCGTTGTTGGCCGGTTGTGCTCAGTTGAACCTGTTCCATTCGTCCGCGCCTGTGGATAACTGGACCACCTGGACCTGCGACAGCCAGGCCAAAGTGCTGTGGCGCTACACCGACGACAGCCGCAGGGAAGTCGACGTGCGCCTGGGCGGTGCCGATCAGGTCTACCGCCTGAAGCAGGAACCGGGTGCATCGGGTTCGCTRTACAGCAATGACATGCTGGCGTTTCACATAAAAGGTGAGGAAGGCCTGGTTTACTGGGTCGCCACCAATGATTTGATCGGCCGCGGTTGCAAGGCTGAATAACACGATTCATTTGATGTACAGAGATTCAATTGTGGGAGCGAGCTTGCTCGCGATAGCGGTATCACAGTCACATCAATGCTGAATGTGCCGCCCCCATCGCGAGCAAGCTCGCTCCCACAGGGTTTCTGTGTCGTATTTAAGATTTTGGTAACACCCGAATCCGCAGCCCGGGCCAACCCCCGATCTGCAATAACTTGAATAGCCGCCGCCGCTACGGCAGGCTGGCACGATTAACGACCCTCAACCGGGAGAGATATACACAATGGCACTTATCAGCATGCGCCAGATGCTGGACCACGCAGCCGAGTTCGGCTACGGCGTTCCAGCCTTCAACGTCAACAACCTTGAGCAGATGCGCGCCATCATGGAAGCCGCTGACAAGACTGACTCCCCGGTGATCGTCCAGGCTTCGGCCGGTGCTCGCAAATACGCCGGCGCACCGTTCCTGCGTCACCTGATCCTGGCAGCCATCGAAGAGTTCCCGCACATCCCGGTGTGCATGCACCAGGACCACGGCACCAGCCCTGACGTCTGCCAGCGCTCCATTCAACTGGGCTTCAGCTCGGTGATGATGGACGGTTCCCTGGGCGAAGACGGCAAGACCCCGACCGACTACGACTACAACGTGCGTGTGACCCAACAGACCGTGGCCATGGCTCACGCCTGCGGCGTTTCGGTAGAAGGCGAGCTGGGCTGCCTGGGTTCGCTGGAAACCGGCATGGCCGGTGAGGAAGACGGTATCGGCGCCGAAGGCGTTCTGGATCACAGCCAGATGCTGACCGACCCGGAAGAAGCCGCTGACTTCGTAAAACGCACTCAGGTTGATGCCCTGGCCATCGCTATCGGCACCAGCCACGGCGCCTACAAGTTCACCAAGCCGCCTACCGGCGACGTGCTGGCCATCGACCGCATCAAGGAAATCCACAAGCGCATTCCGAACACTCACCTGGTGATGCACGGTTCGTCTTCGGTTCCGCAAGAATGGCTGGCGATCATCAACCAGTACGGCGGCGACATAAAGGAAACCTACGGCGTACCGGTTGAAGAAATCGTCGAAGGTATCAAGCACGGCGTGCGCAAGGTCAACATCGACACCGACCTGCGCCTGGCATCCACTGGCGCAATGCGTCGCCTGATGGCCACCAACCCGAGCGAGTTCGACCCGCGTAAATTCTTCGGCGCCACCGTGACCGCCATGCGCGATGTGTGCATCGCTCGCTACGAAGCCTTCGGTACTGCCGGCAACGCTTCGAAGATCAAGGCGATCTCGTTGGAAGGGATGTATCAGCGTTACCTGAAGGGTGAGTTGAACGCCAAGGTCAACTAAGACCGTCAGCGTTTTAGTCGCATGAAAAACCCGCAGAAATGCGGGTTTTTTGTGAGCGCAAGATCAAAAGATCGTCCGAAGGCTGCGATCGTTTCAACGGTAAATACTATTGATTGTGATCGATATCCAGATGGCTGAACGTCACTTCCCCGCCTTCAGTGGTGTACCCCGTGTTGTCCTGTACATAAACCCCAGCCTTGAAGTACAGCGGCTTATCACGCCACATCGTGCTGATATCGGTATTCCACTGATAGCCCGCCGCACTGATGCCCAATGCACCGCCGGGGCTGAGGTGGATGAGGTAGGAGAATTCCTGATTGAGTTTCACGCCGGTGGCGATGGTGATGACTCGGGGGGTGTCGTCGGGGTGCATGCGGACCTTGGCGACGATATTGCCGGTGGCTGTACTGGTTTTGTATTGGTATTCGACCTTCACCAGAGGTTTCTGGCTCTGAAAGGTATGGATCTGGCCGATGACGATCTTCCCGGAACTGGGCACCTGATTCACTGCCAGCGTGGCATGTAACAAATTGTCGGCATCCGGGTAATACCAGTTGTGCAACGTGCCATTGCTGTAGGTTTCACGCAATTCAGTGCGCGGATAAATCGCGTTTTCGGTACGGGAACCGGTCACGGGCGTCCAGAAAAACAATGTGCCGGTGTCGGAATGGAAGTATTGATCCTTGAAACCATCCACCAGCTTGGCGGTTTCGACGGTGTACGGCGGGCTGCCGACGGGGACGCTGAGGTTCCAGGTTGCGAGATCGATCATGTCGGTTCATCCGCTCGATTCATGCTGCACAGGTGTGCCAGAAGCTCTAGGCCGCACCTTTGGGGCAGCCTTTATAAGCGTAGCGGGATATTTTGTTAACGCTCGTCGGACGGGTGGTTGACGTCAACATCCTGTCGGAATGCCATCTATCCCGGTTTCATGAGTCTGAACCATCGACCGTTAGTCGGTAAAAAGACACAATGATGAGTGATGGCTCACTGACACCTTCTGCTTTTGCAGAACCGGGTCTAGAGTGATGGCACAGTATTTGTCCGGTTTTCACGAGAAGCCGGTCTGACGCCCCGCAATTAGAGAAGCAGCATGGAATGCGCGCAACCCACGCCAGTAGAAGGCGGCTCAACCCTTTTAGTCGTCGATGATTACCCTGAAAACCTGATCAGCATGCGCGCGTTGTTACAGCGCCAGGGCTGGCGGGTCATGACTGCCGCCTCGGGCTTCGAGGCCCTCGGCGTGTTGCTTGAACACGATATCGACCTGGTGCTGCTGGACGTGCGGATGCCGGGCATGGACGGCTATGAAGTGGCGCGCCTGATGCGCGGTAGCCAGCGGACCCGTCTCACGCCGATCATTTTCCTGACCGCCAACGAACAGTCCCAGGACGCGGTGATCAAGGGCTATGCCAGTGGTGCGGTGGATTACCTGTTCAAGCCGTTCGACCCACAGATCTTCACGCCCAAGGTCCAGGCGTTGCTCGAACACCAGCGTAACCGCCGGGCTTTGCAGCGTCTGAGTCATGATCTGGAATCCGCTCGTGCCTTTAATGCGTCGGTGCTGGACAACGCTGCCGAAGGCATTCTGGTATTGGGTGAGGACGGTCTGATTCGTTTTGCCAATCCGGCGATGTCACGGCTGCTCAATGCCACGGTGCAGGAACTGCAAGGCAAGGAGTTTCTGGACTACCTGCAAAAACCGCATATCCCGATCTGGGCCGATTCCGAGTTGCTGGCCGGATATAAACGCGGAGAAACCCTGCGCCTGCACGATGCCCTGCTACGTACGGCACCCGGCCAGCAGGTGCCGGTGGCCTTGTCCTGCGCGCCGTTGCCTGCCGAGCAGCATGCGATGGTGGTCACCGTGCTGGACATGTCGGTGGTGCGCCATCTGCATAAGCAACTGGAATTTCAGGCGGTCACCGATCCGCTGACCGGATTGCTCAACCGCCGGGGTTTCTACCAGACCGTAGAGAACCTGCTGTTGCGCGGTGAGCACTCCGACAGTTCCTGGGTCTTGATGTACCTGGACCTCGACGGCTTCAAGCGCGTCAATGATTCGCTCGGGCACGATGCCGGCGATCGGGTGCTGCGCTGGGTCTGCGAACAGTTGAAGGCTTGCCTGCGGCCCTTCGACATTCTGGCGCGGATGGGCGGTGACGAATTCACCGCGCTGCTGGATCTGGAGTTCCCCGAGCAAGCGGCGAAGATTGCCGAGAAACTCATCGAGCGAGTGTCGATCTGTCAGCAGATCGATGGCCTCGATATCGCCTTGGGTGCCAGTATCGGCATCGCCACGTTCCCGGATTGTGGTGCCAATCTCGACGGGATGCTGCGGGCGGCCGACATTGCCATGTACGAAGCCAAGCGTGCCGGTCGCCAGCAATATCGCTTCTACGATCACGAAATGAACGGCCGGGCGCGCTCGCGGCTGATGCTGGAAGAAAGTGTGCGAACCGCCATTGAGAATCGGGATTTCAATCTGGTGTATCAGCCTCAGGTGGCGATTGCCGACGGGCGGATCCGTGGCTTCGAGGCCTTGTTGCGCTGGCAGCATCCGAGCGTTGGCGATGTACCCCCGGGGCTGTTTTTGCCATTGCTGGAGGAGGCGCGGCTGATCAGTCGTCTGGGCAGCTGGATCTACCATCGCAGCGCCGGGCAGCGCAAAGCCTGGGAGTCCCTGTTTACCGAGGACCTGGTGCTCGGCGTCAGTTTGAGCAGTACGCAGTTCGGCATGCCCAACCTGGTCACTGAGTTGCGTCAGGTGCTTGAGCGCCATGGCTTGCAACCGCGTTATCTAGAAGTCGAGGTCACGGAAGAGGCCTTGATGCACAACCCCGAAGAAACCCGCAAGCAATTGCGCCTGCTGCACAATCTGGGCGTACGGGTGGCACTGGATGACTTCGGGGCCGGACCGTGCGCCCTGTCGCACTTGCGCGACCTGGATCTGGATACCCTCAAGCTCGACCGGCATTTGATCGCCCGGTTGCCGGAGTCGGCAAGGGATGCGGCGCTGGTACGCAGTGTCATCGAGCTGTGCAAGCAGTTCGGGATGCTGGTGATCGCCGAAGGGGTGGAAACCRTCGCGCAGTATGAATGGCTGCAGGCCAACGGATGTGAATATGTGCAAGGCTTTCTGGTGGCCCGGCCGATGATGGCCGAAGACACCGGGGTCTTTGTCCAGCCGTTTGACTGGAGCGCGCTGCCCCGCTGAATTCGCTACACTGGCGACCTTTTAGTGACGTGTATTGCCGCCCCGATGACCGTGTTGAAATATCTCCAGGCTTATCCCGCTACCTTGCAGGATCAGGTGCGCCAGCTGATCGCCGACGGTCGGCTGGGCGATTACCTGAGCCAGCGTTACCCGGAAAAGCACGGGGTGCAGAGCGACAAGGCGCTATACACCTTTGCCCTGGACCTCAAGCAGGAGTACCTGCGTAATGCTCCGGCAATTGACAAGGTGCTGTTCGACAACCGTCTGGACCTGACTCATCGCGCGCTCGGCCTGCACACCACGATCTCCAGGGTGCAGGGTGGCAAGCTCAAGGCCAAGAAGGAAATCCGCATCGCTTCGCTGTTCAAGGAAGCGCCTTGCGAGTTCCTGAAAATGATCGTGGTGCATGAGTTGGCGCACTTCAAGGAGTCGGACCACAACAAGGCCTTCTACAAACTGTGCGAGCACATGCTGCCGGGTTATCACCAGGTGGAATTCGATGTGCGGGTATATCTGACGTGGCGGGATCTGTAGGAGCTGCCGCAGGCTGCGATCTTTTGAGGAGCATTGGATGGACGTGAGCAAGACCAAGAGCAGCTTCTACCGCCGGTTGTACGTGGCGTACCTGATCGACAGCGGGCTGGCCAGCAGTGTCCCGGCGCTGACCGAGGTCACCGGCATGCCCCGGCGCACGGCGCAGGACACCATCGCGGCGCTGGCGGATCTGGATATTGTCTGTGAATTCGAGCAGGAAGAGGGTGCGCGCAACCATGCGGGGCGCTATCGGATTCGCGAGTGGGGTGCGATCGATCGCGGGTGGATCGAGCGTAATCTGCGGCAGATCAAGGCGGTGTTGGAGTATCCCTGACTCCAGCGGTGACTGAACTGACGCCATCGCGAGCAAGCTCGCTCCCACAGTTGATTGGAGTTGTGAACACAGTTCAGTGTGGGAGCGGGCTTGCCCGCGATGGGGCCTTCAAGGACGACGCATGCCAATGTGTGGAATGCCATCTTCGATAAACTCCTCGCCCGTCACGACAAACCCGTACCGCCCGTAATACCCCTGCAAATGCGTCTGGGCCGAGAGGTAGATCGGCGTTTGCGGCCAGCGTTCTTCAATCTGCTTCAACGCCTGGTCCATCAACTCATGTCCAAGCCCGGCGCCTCGTGCGTGTGGAGCAATGATCACCCGACCGATCACTACGTCCCCGCCTTGCAGTTCCGGGTCGAGCAGCCGCAGATAGGCCACCAGTTGATTGCCGTCCCAGGCCATCAAGTGGCAAGTGTCACCTTCCAGGTCCTGGCCATCCACGTCTTGATAAGCGCATTGCTGCTCGACGACGAACACCTCGGCGCGCAGCTGCAAAATGGCGTACAGCTGCTCCTTGCCCAGGTCGCTGTGGTGTTTGCAGATCCAATCGACTGTCATGTTTTGATTCCCTGAAAACGTCGTTCCGATACTAAGCGCAGTCGCTCCAGAAGTCTTTATGGCGGAAGAATCTGTGACATAGGCCAAAATGCCATCATTCATTTCTCGCGCGGATGTCTTCTTTGTGTAATCTGGATCGAAGCGCTGTGCTGTGGCTTCGATGAGCTAATGTTTCGTACCCGGGTCTTGTCAGTACGAGGCCTTGGGGTTTTGGCTGAAAACACGTAGGGCAATCCGCCCGCTAAGGATTTCTGGCATGCCGCGATTGCATCGAGCTTTTGCTTTGATTGGATTGCTGTTGCTGGTTCAGGGAGCAGCGGCAGAAAAACTGCGGTTGGTCGCTGATGCCTGGCCCCCCTTTACCGATGCCACGCTCGTCAACGGTGGTTTGGCCACGGATATTGTCAGTACCGCGCTCGCCAGGGCCGGCTATGCCAGTGAGTTTGAACAAGTGCCCTGGGCGCGGGCCTTGATGGGTGTGGGCGAGGGCCGCTACGACGTGCTGGTCAACGCCTGGTACAACGACGAGCGTACAAAATTCGGCCAGTTTTCCGGCGAATACCTGCTCAATCGCGTACGGTTTCTCAAGCGTAAAGACGCGCCCATCGAGTTCAACGACCTGCAGCAATTGCACACCTATCCGATTGCCGTCGTGCGCGGTTACGCCTATTCGCCCGCGTTCGACAACGACGACTCATTACAGAAAATTCCGGTGCACAGCTTCGCCATGGCAGTGCGCATGGTCGCGGCCGACCGGGTCAAACTGACACTGGAAGATGAGTACGTCGCCCGCTACTACCTGTCCCGTGAGTCACCCAAGGTACGAAACGCCGTGGAATTCCTGCCCAAGGCTTTGAGCGAGAACAGCCTGCACATTCTGGTCAGCCTGAAGAATCCGCAGCATGAGCAGATCGTCGCCAGTTTCGACCGGGAAATTGCGGCGATGAAGGTGGACGGGAGTTATGACAATTTGATGAAGCAGCATGGGATGTGAGTGAGTTCAGCCAGTTTTTATGTTGTTGCTGATGGCCTCATCGCGAGCAAGCTCGCTCCCACAGAGGTTCTCTGGTGTTTACAAAATTTGTGTCGACTGAAGATCTACTGTGGGAGCGAGCTTGCTCGCGATGAGGCCAGCCCAGACACCACTGATCTCAATCCTCACTGGTGTCCTTGATCAGGTGCGCCGCCAATGTCCTCAGCGGCCCTAACTGCCGACAAATCAGCGCCAGTTGCGTCTGCACCAACCGCTGGCCCTCGTCGATCTCATCGGGCATTTGTTCCAGTTCATTGGCCAGTGCTTCTTCCTCATCGCTTTGAATCGCAATTGAGGATTTGCTCGCCAGCCCATGGGCGATTTCGTCGATGCTCGCAGCCAGTTTCACCCCGGCCCCGTCGATCAAATGGTCATGCACGTGCGCTGGCAGTTGGGTTTCCCGGTGTGCGCCCAGGCCTGACAGGTAGCTGAGTAGCGTGTGCGACAGCACCAGGAAGCGGAATCCGACATCCGCTTCTTTACGGAAATGCCCAGGCTCCATCAGCATATTGGCCAGTGTGGTCGACAGCGCCGCGTCGGCGTTGTGCGCATTACGGCGGGCCAGGCGGTAAGCCAGGTCGTCGCTTTTGCCGTCGGCGTATTGCTGCATGATCTGGCGCAGGTAAATGCTGTTGCAGGCCAGGGTGTTGGCCAGCACTTTGTTCAGGCGTCGACCCTGCCAGTCCGGCAGGAACAGGAACACCGCCAGCCCGGCAATCAGGCTGCCGAGCAAGGTATCGAACAGCCGTGGCAGGAACAGCCCGTAACCGTCACCCACCTGGTTGAAGCAGAACAGCACCATCAGGGTAATCGCCGCCGTCGCCAGGGTGTAGCGGGTGGTGCGGTTGGTAAAGAACACCACCCCGGCGGCGATGGCGAAACACGACTGGATCAGCGGGTTCGGGAACAGGTCGAACAACGCCCAGGCCAGGGTCAGGCCGATGGCAGTGCCGATGATCCGTTGACCGAGTTTGCGGCGGGTGGCGCCGTAGTTCGGTTGGCAGACGAACAGCGTAGTGAGGATGATCCAGTAGCCTTGGGACGGGTGAATCAAATGCACCATGGCGTAGCCGATGCTCAAGGCCAGGGGCAATCGCAGGGCATGGCGGAACAGCAGCGAGGTCGGCGTCAGCTGCGTGCGCAAGCGCAGCCACACGTCCTTGAGGCTGCGCGGCGAACGGTCGAGCAAGCTGCTGTCGGTGGCGTCGGCCAGAGCGTCGGGGTTGCTGGCATCGCTGAGCAAGCGGTCGAGAGTGCCAAGGTTGGCCGCCAGTGCCCGCAGTGAACGCAGCAAGCCGCGCCAGGCCGGGTTGCTCTGGATGCGCAGGTGTTCGAGGGAGGCATCCAGGTCGCTCAGGGCCTCGGCGAAACTGGCGTCATAGGTGAACGGCTGGCGCATCTGGATCGATTCGGCCAGGGCTCGGCAAGCTTTGCCTTGCTGACGCAACAGGCGCTGACAGCGGAACATTACGTCGCTGTGGAAGAAGGCGTCGGCCAGGGCGTTGTATGGATAGTGCGATGAGCTGGCACGTTCGTGGATGTCCTGCGCGAGGAAGTACAGTTTCAGGTAGCGGCTGACTTTCGACCCCGGGCGACCGTTGCCGACCCGGTGCAGGATGATTTCCTTGGCAGCGTTCAATGCCGCCACCACCCGACCGTTCTGCTGGGCCAGTTCCAGGCGCCGTGCCTCCACGTCCATCTGCCGGATTGGCTCGAACAGCGAGGATTTGAGCTTCAGGTAAAAGCCCAGCTCGCGGAACAGGCGCGCCAGGCTCTGCTGCACCGGCTGATTGGAAAACAGCGCCTGCCACAACACCGAGAGCAGGCCGTACCAGGCGGCACCGGCCACCAGCAGCACCGGCTCGTGCCAGACATCGATGACCGCACCGCCGCGCTGGTCCACGCCGATCATGGTGTAGACCGACAGAATCAGTGTCGCCGAGGCAATCGCGCCATAGCGCTCGCCCAAGGCGCCGAGCATGGTCAGGCAGAACGCAGCCAGGGCGAAGGCGATGATAAACAGCGAGGGGTAGGGGAAGAGCAGTTCGACGGACAGGGCGGCGACCGCGAAACACACCAGTGTTACGGCCAGCGCGTTGAGACGGCCCTGCCAGCTGTCGTCGGTCTCAGCCAGGGCACTGGCGATAATCCCCAGGAACAACGGGATCAGCAGGCCCATTTCATCCTGATACCAACACAGCGCCATGGTGCCGGTCAGGGCAATGAATACCCGCACGCTGTAGCTGAATTTATCCAGCGCCCAAAGGCGACGCAGAGACTGGCGGAACGAAGTCGATGACATGAAATGCGAAGGCCTTCCGAGGCAATGACGCTAAATTGAGCCACTAATGACGCCGACGCAATGGCGTCGATCACATCAGACAGCAAAATCTGTTCCTTGACGCCACACCTATCCAATGTAGGAGTGAGCCTGCTCGCGATGAGGCCGGTACATTCAATATTGATGTCGACTGTTAGGCCGCTATCGCGAGCAGGCTCGCTCCTACAGGTTTTGGGTTGGATCAGACGTACTGCGCAGCGGCGTAGCCCGAAGCCCACGCCCACTGGAAGTTGAAGCCACCCAGATGCCCGGTCACGTCGAGTACTTCGCCGATGAAGTACAGCCCCGGGCTTTTCAGCGATTCCATGGTCTTGGACGACACTTCATTGGTGTTGACGCCACCCAGGGTCACCTCGGCGGTGCGATAGCCTTCGGTGCCCGCCGGCACGACTTTCCAGCTCGCCAGTTTTTCCGCGATATCGGCCAGTTCGGCGTGGGTGTACTGTTTCATCGGTTTGGACACGAACCAGTTGTCCGCCAGCAGGTTGGCCATCTTCTTGGTGAAGATTTCCCCGAGCAGGGTTTTCAGCTCGCTATTGGGACGTTCGGCCTGTTGCTGTTGCAGCCAGCTCGGTACGTCGTGGTCGGGCATCAGGTTGATCTCGACGGTATCCCCGGATTCCCAGAACGACGAGATCTGCAAAATCGCCGGGCCACTGAGGCCGCGGTGGGTGAACAGGATGTTCTCGCGAAAGCTCTGGTCGTTGCAGCTCACCAGGCAATCCACCGACGTACCGGACAACTCGGTGCACAAGGCCTTGAGCTGATCGGTGATGGTGAACGGCACCAGACCGGCGCGGGTCGGCAGCAGTTCGTGGCCAAACTGTTTGGCCACCTGGTAACCGAAACCGGTGGCACCCAGGGTCGGGATCGACAGGCCGCCGGTGGCGATCACCAGGGATTCGCAGGTGATTTGGTCGTGCGTGGTGTCCAGCAAATAGCCCTTTTCGAGCTTCTCGATGGTCTGGATCGACGTGTCCAGGTGCAGGCTGACGCCGACCTGGTCGCACTCATTCAGGAGCATTTCCAGGATGTCGCTGGATTTGTTATCGCAGAACAACTGGCCGAGTTTTTTCTCGTGGTACGGCACGCCATGCTTGGCCACCATGCCGATGAAATCCCACTGGGTGTAGCGGGCCAGGGCGGATTTGCAGAAGTGCTCGTTCTGCGAGAGGAAATTGCCCGGTTCCGTGTACATGTTGGTGAAATTGCAGCGGCCACCACCCGACATCAGGATTTTCTTGCCGGCCTTGTTGGCATGGTCGAGCAGCAGCACCTTGCGCCCGCGCCCGGCGGCGGTCAGTGCACACATCAACCCTGCGGCGCCAGCGCCAATGATCACGACTTCGGTAGAGCGCAAAACGGTGTCCTCACGGTGTTTCACCACAAAACTAACTGTAGGAGCGAGCCTGCTCGCGATGGACGTCAACGATAACGCCGGCAGCCTGGCTCAATGCGGTGAGCTCAGGTTTTTCGCGAGCAGGCTCGCTCCTACAGGGGATGTGCGTTGTTCTTACAGGATACGCACGCGCAACGAACGGCCCTTGATCTTGCCGTCGTTCAGGCGTTGCAAGGCCTGCTTGGCGACGCCGCGCTCCACGGCCACATAGGCCTGGAAGTCGAAAATCGCGATCTTGCCGACCTGGGCACCGGGGATGCCGGCGTCGCCGGTCAATGCGCCGAGAATGTCGCCCGGACGAACCTTGTCCTTGCGGCCGGCAGCGATGCACAGGGTGCTCATCTGCGGCAGCAGCGGGCCGCCGCCCTTGGAGGTGAGGTTGTCGACCTGATCCCAGGTCAGCGGCGTCTTCTGCAATTGCTCGATGGCTTGTGCGCGCTGTGCTTCGGACGGCGCGACAAGGCTGATCGCGAGGCCTTTCTCACCGGCACGACCGGTACGGCCGACGCGGTGGATGTGGATTTCCGAATCACGGGCCAATTCGACGTTGATCACCATGTCCAGGGAGTCGATATCGAGGCCGCGCGCGGCGACGTCAGTCGCCACCAGTACCGAAGTACTGCGGTTGGCGAACATCGCCAGCACCTGGTCGCGGTCTCGCTGTTCCAGATCGCCGTGCAGGCCGACGGCGGAAATGCCTTTGGCGGTCAGGTGGTCGACGGTTTCCTGAACCTGCTGCTTGGTGTAGCAGAAAGCCACGCAGGAGGCCGGGCGGAAGTGGCCAAGGACCTTGGTCACCGCACTCATGCGGTCATCCGGGGAAATCTCGTAGAAGCGCTGCTCGATCTGCGTGTCGTCGTGGAAAGCTTCGGCTTTCACTTGCTGCGGATTGCGCATGAACTTCGAGGCCAACTGCTTGATGCCTACCGGGTAGGTGGCGGAGAACAGCAGGGTCTGGCGACGCTCCGGGGCCTGCATGATGATTTCTTCGATGGAGTCGTAGAAACCCATGTCGAGCATGCGGTCGGCTTCGTCGAGGATCAGGGTGTTCAGGCCGTGGAGCACCAGCGAGCCCTTGCGCAGGTGCTGCTGAATACGGCCCGGGGTGCCGACGATGATATGCGCGCCATGTTCCAGCGAAGCGATCTGCGGGCCGAGGGACACACCGCCGCACAGGGTCAGGACCTTGATGTTGTCTTCGGCACGGGCCAGGCGACGGATTTCCTTGGCGACCTGATCGGCCAGCTCGCGGGTCGGGCACAGGATCAGCGCCTGGCAACCGAAGTAGCGCGGATTGATCGGGTTCAGCAGGCCGATGCCGAACGCGGCGGTCTTGCCGCTGCCGGTCTTGGCCTGGGCGATCAGGTCCATCCCCTTGAGGATCACCGGCAAGCTTTGCGCCTGGATCGGCGTCATCTGGGCATAACCGAGGGAGTCGAGGTTAGCCAGCATGGCGGCGGACAGCGGCAAAGTATTAAATTCGGTGGCGATGGTGGTCACGGGACTGGCCTGCAAAACAAAATGTCGCGCAGTGTACCAGTCCGATGGCCATTCGCCCTAAGGTTCGATGTGCTGTTCCGGACGTTTGACACGCCGTCCGTCTTGCTTCGAGAGCTGGGAGAAGATGGTTGCGGCGAGCATTGCCATGATTCCAACCGTCACGAACGTTAGTTGAAAGGCGCCCAAAACCGTGTCCACGCCGTCATTGCCAATCTCCGCCGTAAAGCCACCGAGCAGCGCACCCGCACACGCAACCCCCAGGCTCAGGGACAACTGCGCGACCACCGACAGCAGGCTGTTGCCGCTGCTGGCGCTGGCATCGTCGAGGTCGATCAGGGTCACGGTGTTCATCGCGGTGAACTG
This sequence comes from Pseudomonas sp. P5_A2_2, assembly GCF_054177685.1. NCBI lineage: Bacteria > Pseudomonadati > Pseudomonadota > Gammaproteobacteria > Pseudomonadales > Pseudomonadaceae > Pseudomonas > Pseudomonas sp. P5_A2_2. Next base: position 17,491 of record NZ_JBGCUL010000002.1, on the reverse strand, counting down.
CAAGGAGTTGATCGCACCAAGGATCGCCAACATGCACAGCAGCAGCCAGTACGGTGTTTGCTCGCTGACCAGGCCCATGCTCGCCAGCATGATCCCCAGCGCCAGGGTGTTGCCGGTGAGCACGATGCGATAACCCAAACGCTCGATCAGCGGCCGCGCGACCCACTTGGCGATCATCGCCGCCGCCGCCAGCGGCAGCATGCTCATCCCGGCCTGGGACGGCGAATAGCCCAGCGCCACTTGCAACAGCAATGGCACCAGAAAGGGCAGGGCGCCGCTGCCGAGACGGGCGAACAGGTTGCCGAGAATGCCCACGGCAAAGGTCCGGGTCTTGAACAGCGACGGCGCGAACAACGGGTTTTCGATATGCCCGGCGCGCAACCAATACGCGGCGAGGCAAGCCATGCCGCCGAACAGCAGCAACATCACCCGCAAATGCGGCAGGTGCAGTTCGCCCAGGCCTTCCATGGCAATTGTGATCAGAATCATCGCCGCGCCGAACAGCACGAAACCCAGGCTATCGAAACGGGTGCGCTCGGTGCCACGAAGGTCGGGGATGAATTTCCACACGGCGTAGCAACCGACGACACCGACGGGCAGGTTGATCAGGAAGATCCAGTGCCAGGTCAGGTATTGCACCATCCAGCCGCCCATGGTCGGGCCGATCAAGGGGCCGAGCAGCCCGGGAATGGTGATGAAGCCCATGATCCGCACCAGTTCCGAACGCGGATAGGCGCGCAACACCACCAGCCGCCCGACCGGCAACATCAGTGCGCCACCCAGGCCCTGGATCACCCGGGCGCCGATCAACATGGTCAGGCTGCTCGACAATGCGCAGAGCAACGAGCCGAAGCTGAACAACAGAATGGCGCTGAAGAAGATCTTTCGGGTGCCGAAGCGATCGGCGATCCAGCCGGACGCGGGAATCAGCAACGCGACCGTGAGCATGTAGGCGATGATCACACCCTGCATGCGCAATGGGTCTTCGGCCAAGTCGCGGGCCATGGCCGGCAGGGCGGTGTTGAGAATCGTCCCGTCGAGGGACTGCATGAAGAAGGCAATGGCGACGACCCACGGCACCCAGCGGGCGGTGACAGCGTCGAGAGGTGGGCGGTTGGGCATGGGGCCTCTTGTCAGTGTGAGCTTTACTCCATTCCTGTAGGAGCGAGCTTGCTCGCGATGAATGTGAAGGCGATGCATTTTTCCAGACAGCACGCGTCATCGTTCACGACCATCGCGAGCAAGCTCGCTCCTACAGGGGTATGTGTCTACAGGGTCAGGGTCAATCGGCTGACCAGCGCCCCCGGCAACAACGCCGAAGCCGTCGCCCGCTGGCTGTAGGTACTGGCCGACAGCAACAACTCCCGCTCCTCGGTCAACGCTTCCAGTTGCGAACCGAGCAGGCTGAAGGCGCTGTCATCAAAACGCATGGTGCTGACTGGTGCCTGAATTTCGCCGTTCTCGACCCAGAACGTGGCAAACCGGGTCATGCCGGTCAGGCGTGCGGCCGGTTGATCAGAGAAGTTCAGGTACCACAGGTTGCTGATGTACAGCCCCGTGCCCAATTGCTTGAGGATGTCCGCGTCAGGCAATGTCCCGGCTTTCATGTTCAGTGCGCTCGGTGATTCACCGCCGCTGGCGCCATTGGCAGTCAAACCGTATTCAGCGGCGCTGCGCGAGCCGACCAGTTGCGCCCGGGCCTTGCCGTCGACGATCAACTCCAGGTCGCTGCGCGGATAACCCTCATCGGAAAACGCCGGGCTCAGCGAGCCGCTGACTTTTTCATCCAGCGAGACCAGCGGGCTGAAGGCGCTGTCACCCCCGTAGAGCTTTTGCAGCGGGCTGCTTTTGCTGGCAATCGACTGTGCCGAGAAACCACCCCAGCACAGCATGCCCATGATTTCTTCCAGCGCCGCCGGTGCCAGGTAGGCGCGGTACTGGCCGGGCGCCAAGGTGCGCAGTGGCCGGCCCAGAAACTCAAGCTGTTCGCGGGCTTGCTGGAAGCGTTTGGCAAAGCCTTCGCTGCTCCAGTCGTGCCCGGCGTAGCTGGCTTTCACGGCCTGGCCATTCTCGTGGAACAGGCTGAAGTCGAAATTGAAACTGTTGGCCTGATGCCAGCCGAAGGCGCCCGAAGAACTGGCAAAGCCACGACTGATAGGCCCTGCAGCATAGAATCCGACCAGATCCAGGCCTTCGGCGGCCTGGGTGATTTGCGCGACTACCTGCTCGGTGTCCGGCAGCGGGTGCGACTGCACGTTGTTGCTCTGCCAGCCGTTGTGGTTGAGCAGCAAGTACGGGTCCGCAGGCAGCAGTGGCAGGGTTTCACGCAACTGTTGCAGGCCTTCGTTCAGGCGCTGTGCATCCACCTGCGGATCGCCGGCCAGGGTGATGTGCAGGTCGGCATGGCGGCCTTCGTTGATCAGCTTCAGGCCGATACTCGCCTGCTGCACCTGACCGGCCTGACGCACCTTGGCGTGGTTGAAACGCACGAAGGCCGACGATTCGGCGGCGTAGCTGAGGGTGAACTGCTCGGGCTCGCGCAGGGCTGCACGCAGGCTGTTGACCAGCGCCTTGAACGACGCGGACTGGCTGTTTGAAGGATTCATCAGGCGTCTCCTCCGAATACATCAACGTTGCTGAACACACAGGCCGGTGATGCGTGGCCGACGCGGATCACCTGGTTCGGTTCGCCCTTGCCGCAGTTCGGTGTGCCGAGGACCTTGAAGGTACTGGCATCGCCGACGGCGCTGAGGCTCTTCCAGAATTGCGCGGAGATGCCCCTGTAATTGGGATTCTTCACCACGTCCTTGAGTTCGCCGTTTTCGATCAGTTGGCCCCATTCGCAGCCGAACTGGAATTTGTTGCGCGCATCGTCGATCGACCATGAGCGGTTGGTCGACATCAGCACGCCGTGTTCGATACCGCCGATCAACTGCTCGATGGACTGATCGCCTGGCTCGATGTTGAGGTTGGCCATGCGGTCGATGGGCGGGCGGTTCCAGCCGCACGCACGGCTGTTGGCGACGCCGTCCATGCCGGCACGGAATTGCGACAACGCACCACCCAGCGGGCGCAGCAACAGGCCTTCACGGATCAGGAACTGTTTGCTGGCGGGCGTGCCGTCGTCGTCATGGCCGTAGCTGGCGAGTTCCTCGGGAATGTCCGGGTCGAAGGTCACGTTGAGCAGGCCGGAACCGTATTGCAGGCGGCCGAAATCGCAGGCTTTGACGAAACTGGTGCCAGCGTAATTGCGCTCGTCGCCGAGGATGCGGTCCAGTTCCAGCGGGTGGCCGATGGATTCGTGGATTTGCAGCATCATCTGGTCGGGCATCAGCAGCAGGTCGCGCTTGCCTTGCGGGGTGTTCGGCGCCAGGAGCAATTGCAGGGCCTGATCGGCCACCTGGGCACCGGCACCGATCAGGCCGCAGCGGCTGATGACGTCCGCCGCGCCTTGCTGGCCGAAGTTCTCGCGGCCCAGGCTACGGGTCTGGCTGTCGTTGCCGTCGTAGGCCGTGACGTCCAGGCCAGGGTAGACAAAGCGTTGGGCCTGGCGCAGTTCGGCACCGGCGCTGTTGAGGTAAATCTGCTCGACGTGGGTCATGCCGAGGCTGACCTGCCAATTCACCAGGCGCTCGTCCTTGGGTACGGCGGCCGACTCGGTGCCAAGCAGTTGGTAGCAGTCGCTCAGGGGCGGGAAGGCCTGGTCGAGGTTGGGCGAAAAGTAATCGGCGCGGTCGCTGGAAACAGCCTGCTCGCGCAGGTCCAGCAAGGCGTGGGGCTTGAGTCGGCGGGCCTGGAGTTCGGCGCGTTCGAGGGCAGCTTGCAGGCCCTGTTGCGACAGGTCGTTGGTGGCCGCATAGGCCTCGACGCCATTGACCCGCACGGTCAGCATCGCCCCTTCGTCACGGCTCAGGCTTGGCGGTTCGGCGACGTTCTTGCGCACCGACAGGTACTGCCCGGATTCGCGCACATAACGCAGGGAAAAGAATTCGGCACCCGTGCGCAAGGCAGCGAAGCGCTGCTTGAGCTGGGGATGGAAATCGAACATTCGTGAACCTCCTGGGTATGGAGTGGCGATGGCGCGGTGTTGCGAAGGGAGGGGTGAAACGATTGCGTGGCGCTAGATTAGGCTTGCGCGGGGGGAGGATCAAGTTTGGATCTGTGGAGAGAGGGATTGCTGGGTTTGTCCGGAAGATGTGTGCAGGTTGTCAGGGCCTCATCGCGAGCAGGCTCGCTCCTACAGTGGTTGAGGGTGGATCACAAATCTGCAATCCAACCTGAAACCTGTAGGAGCGAGCCTGCTCGCGATTGGCCGTGACGCGGTGCAGTGCCTTAAGCGATCTGGCTCAATTCCCGCATCGGCTTGCCCTTCACCGGCGCTTCACCCGCCACATAGTAAGTGGCGGAGCTGCGCGGCAACGGCTTGCGGCCACGGATCTTGTCGGCGATTTTCTCGGCCATCATGATCGTTGGTGCGTTGAGATTGCCGGTGGTGATGATCGGCATGATCGAGGCATCGACCACACGCAGACCCTGCATGCCATGCACGCGACCTTCGCCATCGACCACGGCCATCTCGTCGGTGCCCATCTTGCACGAGCAGGACGGGTGGAACGCGGTTTCGGCGTGTTCGCGGATGAACTTGTCCAGTTGCTCGTCGGTTTGCACCTCGATGCCCGGGCTGATCTCACGACCGCGGAAGGCATCCAGCGCTGGCTGTTGCATGATTTCACGGGTCAGGCGGATGCCGTCGCGGAATTCCTGCCAGTCCTGCTCGGTGGCCATGTAGTTGAACAGGATGCTCGGGTGCTGGCGCGGGTCCTTGGACTTGGCCTGGATGCGACCACGGCTTGGCGAACGCATGGAGCCCATGTGCGCCTGGAAGCCGTGTTCTTTCACACCGTTACTGCCGTTGTAGTTAATCGCTACCGGCAGGAAGTGGTACTGGATGTTCGGCCATTCGAATTCCGGACGGGTGCGAATGAAACCGCCGGCTTCGAACTGGTTGCTGGCGCCGATGCCGGTGCCGTTGAACAGCCATTCGGCACCGATGGCCGGCTGGTTGTGCAAGAGCAGCGACGGGTACAACGAGACCGGTTGGGTGCAAGCGTATTGCAGGTACAGCTCAAGGTGATCCTGCAGGTTTTCACCAACGCCCGGCAGGTCGTGGACCACCGGAATGTCGAGCTTGTTCAGCAGTTCGGCCGGGCCGACGCCGGAGCGTTGCAGGATCTGCGGCGAAGCGATGGCGCCGGAGCACAGCAGCACTTCCTTGCGGGCTTTGACTTCAACACGCTCTTCGGCCGCACCGACCAGGTAACGCACGCCGACCGCACGCTTGCCTTCGAACAGGATCTTGTCGGTCAGGGCATGAGTGACGATGGTCAGGGTCGAACGCTTCTTGGCGACGTCCAGGTAACCACGGGCGGTGGAGGCACGACGACCCTTGGGCGTCACGGTGCGGTCCATCGGGCCGAAGCCTTCCTGCTGGTAGCCGTTGAGGTCTTCGGTACGCGGGTAACCGGCCTGCACGCCCGCTTCAACCATGGCGTGGAACAGCGGGTTGTTGCCGGCTTTCGGCGTGGTCACGCTGACCGGGCCGTCGCCACCGTGGTAGTCGTTCGGGCCGATGTCGCGGGTTTCGGCCTTGCGGAAATACGGCAGGCAATCGAGGTACGACCAGTCTTCCAGGCCTGGCAGTTTTGCCCAGCCGTCGTAGTCCATGGCGTTGCCGCGGATGTAGCACATGCCGTTGATCAGCGAAGAACCGCCCAGGCCCTTGCCGCGACCGCATTCCATGCGACGGCCGTCCATGTGTGGCTCAGGATCGGTTTCGTAGGCCCAGTTGTAGCGACGGCCTTGTAGCGGGAACGCCAAAGCGGCCGGCATTTGCGTGCGGAAATCCAGACGGTAATCCGGGCCGCCCGCTTCGAGCAGCAGGACGGTGACGCCTGCGTCTTCGGTCAGACGGGTCGCCAGGGTGTTACCGGCCGAGCCGGCACCGATGATGATGTAGTCGAATTCTTGGGACATTGAATGCACCCTCTTTGAAGTTGGTTCAGGTCAGGCCTGGCGAGTGCTGCGCACTCGAATCGCGAGCAAGCTCGCTCCCACAGGAGTACGCATTCCAATGTGGGAGCGAGCTTGCTCGCGATGACGGCCTCGCAGGCGACGCGAAAAGGCGCCTTAGAACACCGAGACGTAATCGCCCAGCTCGACCTGTACCGATTTGATGCGGGTGAAGTTGTTCAGCGAGCTGATGCCGTTCTCACGGCCGACACCCGACTGCTTGTAGCCGCCGACCGGCATCTTCGCGTCGGACTCGCCCCAGGCGTTGATCCAGCAGATACCGGCTTCCAGCTGATGGATCACGCGGTGGGCGCGGTTCAGGTCCTTGGTGACGATACCGGCGGCCAGGCCGAAGTCGGTGTCGTTGGCGCGACGGATCACTTCTTCTTCGGTTTCGTAGGTGAGGATCGCCATCACCGGGCCAAAGATTTCTTCACGGACGATGGTCATGTCGTCGGTGCAGTCGGTGAACACGGTCGGGGCCACGAACGCGCCTTTGGCGAATTCGCCGTCGGTCAGACGCTCACCGCCGCACAGGACGCGGGCGCCTTCTTCCTTGCCCTTGGCGATGTAGCCCAGCACGCTTTCCATGTGGGCGAAGCTGACCAGCGGGCCGAAGTTGGTGTTCTCGTCTTGCGGGTTGCCGACGCGGATGCGCGCAACGCGCTCAACGATCTTGGCTTCGAAAGCGGCTTTCAGATGGGCCGGTACGAACACGCGAGTGCCGTTGGTGCAGACCTGGCCGGAGCTGTAGAAGTTGGCCATCATCGCGGTGTCGGCGGCGCGATCGAGGTCGGCGTCGTCGCAAATGATCAGCGGCGACTTGCCGCCCAGTTCCATGGTCACGTCCTTGAGCGACGAAGCCGAAGCGCTGGCCATGACTTTCTTGCCGGTGTCGGTGCCGCCGGTGAACGAGACTTTCTCGATGCGCGGGTGCTCGGTCAGCCAGGTGCCGACTTCGCGGCCGCTGCCGGTCAGGACGTTGAACACGCCGTTTGGCACGCCAGCCTCGGTGTAGATCTCGGCCAGTTTCAGGGTGGTCAGCGAGGTGACTTCACTTGGTTTGAAGATCATCGCGTTACCGGCGGCCAGGGCGGGTGCGGATTTCCACAGGGCGATCTGGATCGGGTAGTTCCACGCGCCGATACCGGCAACGATGCCCAGCGGCTCGCGACGGGTGTAGACGAACGAAGTGGTGCGCAGCGGAATCTGCTCGCCTTCGATGGCCGGCACCAGGCCTGCGTAGTACTCCAGCACGTCAGCGCCGGTGACGATGTCGACGTAGCGGGTTTCGGAGTAGGCCTTGCCGGTGTCCAGGGTTTCCAGGGCGGCCAGCTCATCGTTGCGCTCGCGCAGGATTTCCACGGCGCGACGCAGGATGCGCGAACGCTCCATGGCGGTCATCGCGGCCCAGATTTTCTGGCCCTTTTCGGCGCTGACCACAGCGCGCTCGACGTCTTCCTTGGTCGCACGTTGTACTTTTGCGAGGACTTCGCCGTTAGCCGGGTTGATGGCTTCGAAAGTGGCGTCGCTGCTGGCGTCACTGTAAGCGCCATCGATGTAGAGTTTTTGCAGTTCGAAACGGGCCATAAAGTCCTCGCAAGAGCATTAAGTGGTTGGCACGGTCCGGTGGTTGAGCGTTTATGTGTGCTCTAACTCACCCGCTTGGCCAGTTGGGTATCCATGTATTCGTAAGCGATCCGTTGCGCCTGCTCGGTGTCGAAAGCATCTCCCGACAGCGCGCCGCGCAACCACAATCCGTCGATCAACGCTGCCAGGCCTCGGGCGGCACTGCGCGCATCATTGAGCGGCAGCACGCGGCGGAACTGGCAGCACAGGTTGGAATACAGACGGTGATCGTTGATCCGCTGCAACCTGTGCAAAGACGGCTGGTGCATGCTGGTGGCCCAGAAGGCCAGCCAGGTTTTCATTGCCGGGCCATTGACCTGGCTGGCGTCGAAGTTGCCTTCGATGATCACCTGCAGATGCGCCCGGGGGCTGTCATCTGTCAGCGCCTGACGACGCAGGGTGACGTTCTCGCTCAGGACCGTCATCAGGTACCCCATGGTGGCGGCAATCAGGCCGTTCTTGTCCTGAAAGTAGTGACTGATGATGCCGTTCGAGACACCGGCCAAACGGGCGATCAGCGCAATGCTGGCGTCCCCCATTCCGACCTGATCGACGGCCTGCAAAGTGGCTTCGATCAATTGCTGGCGGCGGATGGGTTGCATACCGACCTTGGGCATCTTGCACATCTCCTTAGGCCTTCCGGCAGACGTCAAACGGCTACCGGGTTGAGGGCCAGTCTATTTTGTTTTGATTGAACGTTCAATCAACAAAGAATAAGATCTGCGACAAATCGTCGCTGCCTACAGATTTTTCCTACATGTAGCGGCGGAAAAAACGACTTCCGAAACTGCTCGAAACCTACGCGCTGCGGCGCTCCAGGGGTTTCGGGCTTTTTTCGGGCTGTCTTTATATCACCCGCCGGTCGGCTGCCCACTAACCGATTGGTCGGGTAACTCGTTTGCCTTGCGTTCTTCTCTCGCACTGCCCGGAGCATCTGTGCCATGAGTTCTGCCTCGCTAATAAAGACCCCACCCGAGAAGGTGACGGTCAACGGTTGGGTGTTCTACACCTCTACCGCGTTGATTCTGTTGTTGACCGCCATTCTGATCATCGCCCCGCAAGAGGCCGGCAGAATGCTGGGTACGGCGCAAGCCTGGTTGTCCCGCAGCTTCGGCTGGTACTACATGGTGGTGATTGYCGCCTACCTGATTTTTGTCGTSGGCCTGGCGTTTTCGTCCTACGGCAAACTCAAGCTCGGCAGCAAGGACGACACCCCGGACTTCAGCTACGGTGCCTGGGCGGGGATGCTGTTCTCGTCGGGTATCGGCATCTCGCTGCTGTACTTCGGCGCGTCGGAGCCGCTGGACCACTACTTCAATCCGCCGGAAGGCGTGGCCGGTAGCAACCTTGCCGCCCGTCAGGCGGTTCAGCTGACGTTCCTGCACTGGGGACTGCACGGCTGGGCGATTTACGCGCTGGTCGGTCTGGCCGTTGCCTACTTTGCTTACCGTCATAACCAACCGCTGGCGTTGCGTTCGGCGTTGTATCCGCTGGTGGGCGRGCGTTGGGTCAAGGGCGCGGCCGGGCATGCGGTGGAYGGCTTTGGCATGTTCGTGACCCTGCTGGGTCTGGTGACCAACCTGGGGATTGGTTCGCTGCAAGTGTCGTCGGGGCTGGAAAACCTGTTCGGCATGGRGCACAACAACACCAACCTGCTGATCGTGATCATCGTGATGAGCACCGTGGCAACCATCGCTGCCGTGTCTGGCGTGGAAAACGGCATCCGTCGTCTGTCCAACCTGAACATCGTGCTGTTCAGCGGCCTGCTGATTTTCGTCCTGTTGTTTGGCCCGACCCTGCACCTGCTCAACGGCTTCGTGCAGAACGTCGGTGACTACCTGAACGGCGTGGTGCTGAAGACTTTCGACCTCTATGTCTACGAAGGCGACAGTGAGAAGTCCGACCGCTGGCTGGGCCTGTGGACCCTGTTCTACTGGGCCTGGTGGATTTCCTGGGCGCCATTCGTGGGCATGTTCATCGCGCGTATTTCCCGTGGTCGCACGGTGCGCGAACTGGTCGCCGGCGTGCTGCTGATTCCGCTGGGCTTCACCCTGGCGTGGCTGTCGATCTTCGGTAACTCGGCCCTGGACCTGGTGATGAACCACGGGGCGGTAGAACTCGGGAAGACGGCGCTGGAACAGCCGTCCATGGCGATCTACCAGTTGCTTGAGCATTACCCGGCGTCGAAGGTTGTGATCGGCGTGTCGATCTTTGTCGGTTTCGTGCTGTTCCTGACCCCGGCGGACTCCGGCGCGGTGATGATGGCCAATCTGTCTTGCAAGGGAGRCACCGTCGATGAAGACGCGCCGCACTGGCTGCGGATCTTCTGGTCGGCGGTGATCACCCTGGTGACCATCGGCCTGCTGTTCGCCGGCAACTTCGAAGCCATGCAAACCATGGTGGTGCTGGCCGGCCTGCCGTTCTCGGTGGTGCTGGTGTTCTTCATGTTTGGCTTGCACAAGGCCATGCGCCAGGACGTGCAGATCGAACAGGAGCAAGCGGAGCTGGCGGCACGCGGTCGCCGTGGTTTCAGCGAGCGCTTGACCCAATTGGACCTGCAACCGAGCCAGTCGGTCGTTCAGCGTTTCATGGACAAGCACGTCAGCCCGGCGCTGGAAGATGCGACGGTGCAAATGCGTGCTCAAGGTCTGCAAGTGCAGACGCTGCTGGGCAAGTCCAAGCGCTGCATGGGCGTGCGAGTCGAGATGGAAGAGGGCAATCCTTTCGTCTACGAAGTCAGCCTGGACGGTTACCTGGCCACACCGACCGAATCGGCTCAGTCCGACGAGGCGCGTCAGCGTTACTACCGTGCCGAGGTGTACCTGCACAACGGCAGCCAGGACTACGACTTGATGGGCTTCACTCAGGATCAGATCACCCGTGACGTGCTCGATCAGTTTGAAAGCCATCGGCAGCTCCTTGGCCGGGTTTATAGCTAAGTTGTGAGGAGCTGCGGTGCAGTGAATGCACCGCAACCCCTGTGGGAGCGAGCTTGCTCGCGATGAGGGCTTAACATTCAACATGAGTGTTGACTGTCCCTCCGCTATCGCGAGCAAGCTCGCTCCCACAGGTCGTTCTCCGTCCATGTGAGAGCGAGCCTGCTCGCGAAGGGGCCATCAGCATCAAAGCTGCATTACCCGATATCCCATAAACAAAAACGCCGCGATCTCTCGCGGCGTTTTCGTTTCTGTTGCCTTACCCCAGGTTCTTGCCGAGCAGCGCGTGATACAGCTCGCTGTCGCCGAGAATCCCCACCACCTTGTTGTTGTCGTGCAGCACCAGCTTGTTGCCGGTCTGATAACGAATCTGCAACGCATCGCGCATGCCGATGTTCGAGTCCACCAGGGTTGGTCGACGACCCAGGCCTTCAACGGCCTGACCCGGTACCCAGTTCTGCAAGTCCAGCGCAGACCCGTTCTGGCGAGCGCCCTTGATAGTGTTGCCTTCGGCCAGGTCCAGCCACGAATCGCCGCCCGGATCGAGGCATACCGAACCGTTGATGCGTTTGCAGTTGTCCAGGGTACGCATCAGGCTGCGACCGCACAGTACGTTCAGCGGGTTGGTGTGAGCCACGAAGGTCCGCACGTAGTCGTCCGCGGGGTTGAGGACGATTTCTTCCGGCTTGCTGTACTGGATGATCCGGCCGTCTTTCATGATCGCGATACGGCTGCCGAGTTTCAGCGCTTCATCAAGGTCGTGGCTCACGAAGACGATGGTCTTGTGCAGCTTGCGTTGCAGTTCCAGCAGTTCGTCTTGCAGGCCCTGGCGGATCAGCGGGTCGAGTGCCGAGAACGGTTCGTCCATCAGCAGAATGTCGGCGTCCATCGCCAGGGCACGGGCCAGGCCCACGCGTTGCTGCATACCACCGGACAGCTCATCGGGTTTCTTGTTGCGCCACTGGGCCAGGCCCACCAGCTCAAGCTTTTCGTCCACCAGTTTGCGTCGTTCTTTCTCGGGACGACCCTGCATTTCCAGGCCGAAGCTGATGTTTTCGCGAACGGTCAGCCAAGGCATCAGGGCGAACTTCTGGAACACCATCGCAATGCGCTTGGTGCGCATCATTTTCAGTTCGGCGGGGCTGCAGGAAGCGATGTCGATCTGCTTGCCTTCGTGCTCGACGAACAACTTGCCACGGCTGACAGTGTTGAGGCCGTTGATGCAGCGCAGCAGGCTGGACTTGCCGGAGCCGGACAGGCCCATCAGTACGCAGATTTCACCTTTTTCGATATCCAGGCTGGCCTTTTCGACCCCCACGATCTGCCCGGTCTTTTTCAGGATCTCGTTACGGGTCATGCCTTGATCCAGCAGCTTGAGCGCCTCGCGTGGATCCTTGGAGAAGATAACGTCAACGTTCTCGAAGCGAATAATGCTCATGCGTCACCCCCTACTTTGGCGTCGGGTTGTTTGCAGATACGGTCGAGCATGATCGCCAGCAGTACGATCGCCAGGCCAGCTTCGAAGCCCAGGGCGATATCAGCAGTGTTCAGTGCGTTGACCACCGGTTTGCCCAGGCCATCGGCGCCCACCAGTGCCGCGATCACCACCATCGAAAGGGACAGCATGATGCACTGGGTGATGCCTGCCGCGATGCTTGGCATGGCGTGGGGCAGTTCGATTCGCGAGAGCAGCTGACGTCGCGAGCAGCCAAAGGCCTTGCCGGCGTCCATCAATTCTTCCGGTACATCGCGGATACCCAGGTAAGTCAGGCGGATGGGCGCGGCAATCGCGAACACCACCGTGGAGATCAGGCCCGGGACCACACCCAGCCCGAAGAGGGTGAGGGTAGGAATGAGGTACACGAAGGTCGGTACGGTCTGCATCAGATCGAGTACCGGACGCATTAAAGTATAGAACATCGGCTTGTGCGCGGCGACGATGCCCAGCGGCACACCGATGACCACACAGACCAGGGTAGCGAACAGCACCTGGGCGAGGGTTTCCATGGTTTCCTGCCAGTACCCCAGATTGAGGATCAGCAGGAAGGAGGCAATGACAAACGCGGTCAGGCCCCATTTGCGTTGAATGAAGTGTGCCAGTAGTGCGATCAGGCCGATCAGTGCCAGCGGGTTGAACCAGGTCAGCGCAAACGTCACGCCGTGGATCATCGTTTCCAGTGTCACGGCGATGGCGTCGAAGGTGCTGGCGCCGTGTTGCGTCAACCATTCAACGAAGCTCGCGATGTACTGGCCTAGGGGTATTTTCTGATCAATCAGCATGGTAGTGAACGTCCGCATGCAAGGAAATAAACAGCCCGGGCAGGCGAACCTGCCCGGCATAAGCGATTACTGCAGTTTGGCTTTCACGGCCTCCAGGCCAGGTTTACCGTCAATGGTGGTCACGCCAGCGAGCCAGGTATCGAGCACCTGTGGATTCTTTTTCAGCCAGGCCTTGGCGGCCGCGTCAGGCTTCATCTTGTCGTCCAGGATGTTGCCCATCAGTTCACTTTCCATGTCGACGGTGAACTCCAGGTTCTTCAGCAGCTGACCAACGTTGCCGCACTCCTGCGCGTAACCCTTGCGGGTGTTGGTCGCTACGGTGGCGGCACCGAAGTCCGGGCCGAAGAAGTCATCACCACCGGTCAGGTATTGAATCTTGAAGCGCTTGTTCATCGGGTGCGGCGCCCAGCCGAGGAACACCACGGCGGTGTCGCGTTTCTGCGCGCGGTCGACCTGCGACAGCATGCCGGCTTCGGAGGATTCGACGACTTTGAAACCGGCGGCCTTCAAGCCGAAGGCATCTTTGTCGATCATGCTCTGGATCAGACGATTGCCGTCGTTGCCAGGCTCGATGCCGTAGATCTTACCGTCGAGCTCCTTCTTGAATTTGGCGATGTCGGCGAAGTCATGCAGGCCCTTGTCGTACAGCGCCTGAGGGACGGCGAGGGTGTACTTGGCGCCCTTGAGGTTGGTGCGCAGGGTTTCCACGGTGCCGGCATCGCGGTAGGCCTTGATGTCGTTTTCCATGGTCGGCATCCAGTTGCCCAGGAACACGTCCATGTTCTTGCCGTCGGCCAGGGACTTGTAGGTCACGGGCACGGAAATCATGGTGGTCTTGGTCTTGTAGCCGAGGGCGTTGAGCACGACGCTGGTAGTCGCGGTGGTCGCGGTGATGTCGGTCCAGCCGACATCGGAGAAGTTTACGGTGCTGCACTGCGCCGGTTCTGCGGCTTGCGCCAGAACCGGCAGACTAAGCATGGCGGCCAACAACAACGACGGGGAACCTTTCATGGATGGACTCCTTGGTGTTTTTTTTGGCAGTGTTCCGACTGGACCACCGCACTTATAGGTTGCGGTTGGATGGCGTTCTGGAGACAGCTCTACCACGTCGCCTTGCAATCGAGTCGATATGATCATGTACCAGTGAAAATCTGACGCCTACAGGGTGCGTCGTATCCAGTACAGGGATGGTCGCATCCAGTGTCGGTGACGTCGTTTACAGATTTTTTCAGCCCGATTTCCCCCTCTGAACCGCAAAAAAACGGCGAAAACACAGCGTAAAAGACACGCGGCGCTGGTGGGCATGAGTGCGTCGGTTAGAGACGTCGAACAACTGGATAAAAGCTTGATGATGCGGTCATCCCGGCGGATTGCAGCTTGAGCGTAGCAGCTCCGTCACCGTGCGCTTTTGCGTGCGCAGTGGGCCCATCCAGGAGTTCTGCAGTAATGGCTATCAGTGTTTTCGACCTGTTCAAAATCGGCATTGGCCCTTCCAGTTCACATACCGTGGGTCCCATGCGGGCGGCGGCGTTGTTTGTGCAGGGCTTGCGCGAGCGCGGGCTGCTTGAGCAGGTGCGGCGCGTCGAAGTCGAGCTGTTCGGCTCGTTGTCGGCCACCGGTATCGGCCACGGCAGCGACAATRCCGTGATCATGGGCCTGATGGGCGAGTGGCCGGATGCGATCGATCCGTCGCAAATCGGCATCCGCATCGCCACCCTGCGCGAGAGCGATACGCTGCTGCTCGACAATCGCTTGCCGGTGCCCTTCATCTGGGCCCGGGACATGCGCCTGATCGACGAGAACCTGCCATTCCATCCCAACGCCATGACCTTGATAGTCGAGGGTGATGACGGCKAGTTGCATCGCGACACCTACTATTCGGTTGGCGGCGGTTTTGTCGTCGATGAGGCTCAGGCCTCCAGCGGTGTCGTCGATCTTGACCGCACCGTATTGCCTTATGACTTTTCCAGTGCCGCCGAGCTGCTGGAACTGTGTAAAAAGCACAAGCTGCGCGTAGCTGAATTAATGATGGCTAACGAGAGGGTGTGGCGCAGCGAGGACGAAATCCGCAGCGGCCTGATGAAACTCTGGCGCGCCATGCAGGATTGCGTCGAGCAAGGCCTGAAGCACGAAGGCATCCTGCCCGGCGGGCTGAACGTGCGCCGTCGTGCGGCCAAGCTGCACCGCAGCCTGCAGGAGCTGAACAAACCCAACGTGATCGGCTCGACCTTGAGCGCCATGGAGTGGGTCAACCTGTTCGCCCTGGCGGTCAACGAAGAAAACGCTGCCGGCGGGCGCATGGTCACGGCACCGACCAACGGCGCGGCGGGGATCATTCCGGCGGTACTGCACTACTTCATGAAGTTCAGCGAAGCGGTGACCGACGCCAATGTCGTTGACTACTTCCTCAGTGCGGCGGCAGTGGGAATCCTGTGCAAGAAGAACGCCTCGATCTCCGGTGCCGAAGTTGGCTGCCAGGGCGAAGTCGGTTCGGCCTGCGCCATGGCGGCGGCCGGGCTGGCGGAAATTCTTGGCGCCACACCAGAGCAACTGTGCAACGCGGCG
The DNA here is from genome assembly GCF_054177685.1 of Pseudomonas sp. P5_A2_2. Classification (NCBI taxonomy): domain Bacteria; kingdom Pseudomonadati; phylum Pseudomonadota; class Gammaproteobacteria; order Pseudomonadales; family Pseudomonadaceae; genus Pseudomonas; species Pseudomonas sp. P5_A2_2. Next base: position 2,012 of record NZ_JBGCUL010000002.1, on the reverse strand, counting down.
GAGATCGGTCTGGAGCACAACCTCGGCCTGACCTGCGACCCGGTGGGTGGACTGGTCCAGGTGCCATGCATCGAGCGCAACGCGATTGCCGCAGTGAAGGCGATCAATGCGGCGCAAATGGCATTACGGGGCGATGGCCAGCACTTTATCTCGCTGGACCGGGTGATCCGCACCATGCGCGATACCGGTGCCGATATGCATGACAAATATAAAGAGACATCGCGGGGTGGGTTGGCGGTTAGTGCGGTGGAGTGCTGAGACCGAGTCGCCTTCATCGCGAGCAAGCTCGCTCCCACAGGTTTTGCGTCGGTCACAAAAATTGTGTTCACCTCGATCCCTGTGGGAGCGAGCTTGCTCGCGATAGCGCCAGACCAGTCAAAACTGCGCGCTAAGTGAACATCAGCTCGAAAACGCGCCACCTTTTAGCGCGTCGCTAACAGATAAATCGCCTTGCCAGTGATCGGGCACCAAGCAGCCTTCGACCGCTCGTCACCCGTGCCTGCGGTGACACTCCTTTCCATCGCGGCGCAACGCCGTTCCCACAAGTGCTACCGAATTGCTCACAGCTTGTGGGCCGGGGTGCTTGCCAGTCCTGATGGCCATTTAAATCCCCCTGCTCTGCAAGACATATATAGACACATTCCGACGTCGTTTTCAGGAGTTATTGAACGCGCATTCAAAAATAGGCATGGCAATTGCTCTGTCATTACAAAGCCCGTCTCCCACGCGAGAACGATGGCCATAAAAAGAGCCTCCGCCTGAGGCCATCACCCGCTTTGTGTGAGGAGATACCGCGATGACGACGTTCAACTCCGGGGCCCAACCCCAGAACCGTGCGCCTCAATCCATCGGCTTTCTGCTGCTGGACAATTTCACGCTGATTTCTCTGGCCTCCGCAGTGGAACCCCTGCGCATGGCSAAYCARTTRTCCGGYCGCGAGCTGTATCGCTGGACCACCCTCACTGTCGATGGCGGTCAGGTCTGGGCCAGTGACGGCCTGCAGATCACCCCCGACGCCTCCATGCACAAAGCCCCGCCAATGGACACCGTGATTGTTTGCGGTGGCATCGGCATCCAGCGCACGGTTACCCGCGMACACGTGTCGTGGCTGCARAGYCAGGCMCGYCAGTCCMRMCGCYTSGGCGCGGTGTGCACCGGYAGCTGGGCSCTGGCCKGYGCCGGCYTGCTSGAYGGWTTYGATTGCAGYGTGCACTGGGAATGCCTGGCGGCGATGCAGGAAGCTTTCCCCCGTGTAGCGATGAGCACCCGCTTGTTCACCCTCGACCGTAACCGTTTCACCAGCTCGGGCGGCACCGCGCCGCTGGACATGATGCTGCACTTGATCAGCCGCGATCACGGGCGTGAACTGTCGGCCGCCATTTCGGAAATGTTCGTCTACGAGCGCATCCGCAACGAGCAGGATCACCAGCGTGTGCCACTCAAGCACATGCTCGGCACCAACCAGCCGAAATTGCAGGAAATCGTGGCGCTGATGGAGGCCAACCTCGAAGAGCCGATCGACCTCGACGAACTGGCGGTGTACGTCGCCGTTTCGCGACGTCAGCTGGAGCGGCTATTCCAGAAGTACCTGCACTGCTCACCGTCGCGCTATTACCTGAAGCTGCGTCTGATCCGCGCGCGGCAATTGCTCAAGCAAACGCCGATGTCGATCATCGAAGTGGCGTCGGTGTGCGGTTTCGTGTCCACGCCGCACTTCTCCAAGTGCTACCGCGAATACTTCGGCATTCCACCGCGAGACGAGCGCGTAGGGTCCAACACTACCCAGCAGGTGGCGATGATGCCGCTGCCGCAAGCGCTGGTGCTGTCGCCGTTGTCCGGGCCGTTGTCGGCGCTGAGCCAGGCGCGTAATGAGTCGACGTTTGCCAGCGTAAGGCTCTAGACCGCAGCGCCTTCATCGCGAGCAAGCTCGCTCCCACAGGTTCTGTGCCAGAACATCAATGTTGTGTTCGACACAAAGCCCTGTGGGAGCGAGCTTGCTCGCGATTGGATCT
>NZ_JBGCUL010000177.1:0-7128 GCF_054177685.1 Pseudomonas sp. P5_A2_2 | reverse complement strand
ATATGAATCAGGCGCTGCCGAAGAAACTCTGGGATCGACTCGGGCTGGTCTCAATACTGGACACGATAACCCGGCTTAACCGCTTAACCTGAACCGCCGTATACGGAACCGTACGTACGGTGGTGTGAGAGGACGGCGGATGTAAATCCGCCTCCTACTCGATTCTGATCCGAAAGTTGTGTTGTCCAGTCCGGCCTCATCGCGAGCAAGCTCGCTCCCACATTGTCCGCAGATGCTCACAGATCATGTGTCCACCACGAATCCCTGTGGGAGCGAGCTTGCTCGCGATGGGGCCGGCCCTGACACCGAAAACTCAATGCCGCTTGATAAACCCGGTCAACGCCGCCAACGCTTCCGGCGACCGCAGCCGCTGAGTAAACAAAGCACCCTCTTCTTCTATCACCTTGCGCACCAACTCCCGATCCGGCGCCTTCATCAATTGCTTGCTGATCCGCACCGCTTCCGACGGCAGCGACTCAAAGCGCAACGCCATCTCCCGCGCCTTGGCCAAGGCCTCCTCGCCACTGCCCAGCGCCTCGGACGCAATGCCCCACGCGGCCGCCTGTTCACCATTGAAACCATCACCGAGCAGCAACAACTCCGCTGCCTTGGCCTGCCCGAGCAAACGCGGCAGGATCAGGCTGGAGCCAAACTCCGGGCACAGGCCAAGGTTGACGAACGGCATACGCAAGCGTGCATCGCGGCTGACGTAGACCAGATCGCAATGCAGTAGCATCGTCGTGCCAATGCCCACCGCCGCGCCAGCCACGGCGGCGATCACCGGTTTGCGGCATTCGAGCAGATTGAGCATGAAGTGAAACACCGGGCTGTCGAGGCCGTTCGGTGGTTGCTGGATGAAGTCGGCGATGTCGTTGCCGGCGGTGAAGCATTCGGCAGAGCCGGTGATCAGCACGGCGTTGATCCCGGGGTCGCTGTCGGCCTGTTTCAACGCCTCGGCCAAGTGGCTGTACATGGCACGGGTCAGGGCGTTTTTCTTGTCCGGGCGATTCAGGCGCAGGGTCAACAGGCCGCGTTCGCGTTCAACTTCGATGGCATCGGTCATGGCAGGTCTCGCGTCTGAAAAGTCAGCGCTCAACCACGGGGCAGGAATACATCGGCCAGCAGTTGATTGCGCGGCAACCCCGCCAGGTACAGGCGCCGGGCAAAGGCATCGACACTGTCGGGGGCTCCGCAGAGTAAGGCCAGGGTTTGCCGCGAAACAAGCCGCAGTTGCGCCAAAGCCGCCGGCAACTCGGCCGGGGTCCACAGTTCGACACTCAGGTTCGGACGACTGGCTGCCATGGCTTGCAGGGGTTTGGCCAGGTAGTGCTCATCGGCATCATGGGCCAGGTGAATGACGCGGATGGCGCCTTGGTGATCCTGCCGCAGCGCTTCGCGCAAGACGCCAAACAATGGCCCCAACCCGGTGCCGGCCGCCATCAACCACAACGGCCGGGCGTGCCAGTCCGGATCGTAATGCAAGGCGCCGCCGCGCAGCTCACCGAGGCGGATCGGATCGCCGATGCGCAATTGCCTGGCGGCATCGCTGAATTCCCCGGGCTTGCGGCAATCGAGATGAAACTCCAGAAAGCGGTCTTCTTGCGGCAGGCTGGCGAGGGAATACGGCCGCGCCACGCTGCCCGTCCACAACACCAGGTGCTGGCCGGCGCTGTAGCGCAATGGCCGCTGCGGGATGATCCGCAAACGCAGCACCGTAGTGCTCAGCCAATCGACCGCCGCGACCTCAGCCGGATGGCCATCGAGCTGCGGGTCGAAGGCGTGCACCTGCAAGTCCTCGATCACCTGGCACTGGCACGCCAGGCGCCAGCCCTGTTCACGCTGCTGTGCACTCAAGGCATCCGGGCAGCTGTCGCTCGGCAGGCCCTGCACACACTGCACCAGGCACGCATGACAACTGCCGGCGCGGCAACTGTAGGGCACCGGCACGCCGTTCTGATTCAGTGCGTCGAGCAGATTGCTGCCCGCCGCCACCGACCAGCGAAGTTCACCGACCCGCAGCTCAGGCATCGACGTTCTCCCACGCCGCCGCGCATCGATTACGGCCGTCACGCTTGGCGCGATAGAGCGCCTGATCGGCCTGTTGCAAGGCGTCATCGAGATCGTCGCCCAGCTCCAGCAGGGTCATGCCGGCGGACAGGCTGAGGTTGCGCACATCCAGGCCGATCAACTCGACATCGGTGAACGCGATGCGCAGCCGTTCGCAGCACGAAGTCAGACTGTCGGCATCGCAATCGGGCAGCAGCACCACGAACTCTTCACCGCCGTAACGGGCCAGAACGTCACCGTCGCGCAGGCACGCGGTGGCAACGCCGGCGAAGGCTTGCAGCACCTGATCGCCAGCGGCGTGACCGTGCAGGTCGTTGATGCGTTTGAAATGGTCGAGGTCGATCAGCGCCAGGCCGTGCACCACATCGGCGTCCATGGCGTTCAACTCGCGGGAAGCCAGGCGCAGGAAATGCCGGCGATTGAACAGGCCAGTGAGCTCGTCGGTGGCCACCAGGTCTTCGAGCTGGCGCATCATCCCGCGCAAGGTGTCCTGGTGCGCCTGCAAGGCAAAACGTCGCTGGCGCATGCGTTGTCGCGAAGTCTGTACATGGCGGGCATACAGCACCAGCCACACCAGTACGATGAGCAGTACACAGACTTGGAGCACCGCCATGGCCGGGTCAGGCAGCTGGAAGTGGTAGCCCTCCCACAGCGTGATCGCGCTGAAACTGAAGAACACCAGCAGCGCGCACCGTACAAAGGACCTGCGTGACAGATGGAACAGGCCGAATAGCAGGATCAGCACGTAAAACACCAGAAACGCACCCCTGGCTTCGTCCAGATGGGCGATCAGCCAGGTTTGCCAGCCCAGCCCCAGCAACACTTGCGCCTCGGTCAGGCTGGGGTCGGCGAAACGCAGGTTGTAGCCGCTGTAAAACACCGCGAACAGGGAGGCCTGGCTAATCACCACCAGCGTGCTGCCGATGATGACACTGGAAAGCGGCGCGTCGTAGTGACCGGTAAAAAACGCCAGCCAAAGCAACAGCAATGCCAGGGCATAGGTGCCGGCCGCGAGGGCGAAACGTTTGAGCAACAGGCGCTGGATGGCGTTATGGGTCAATCGTTGATTCACCGAATGAAAGGAGACTGACAGAGCGTCCTACTCTACAGACCGAATGTCACTTTAGTGGTGTGGCCGATAAATGACCATTCAATTTTCGGGATGGCCTTATGCGACCAACGATTGACTGCCGGCGCGTGTGCCTGTCCGCGAGGCGCGGTATACTGCCGCGCCTTTTTAGCGTCGCGCCAGCTTGCCCGGCGTGCCTTGAAAGGTGCTTGCAACCGACCGATGCACCCAAGCTGCAAGCACCTTATTGAATGTTCCCGTCTTTTAGAGGAGCGCGACTCATGACCGTGATCAAGCAAGACGACCTGATTCAGAGCGTTGCCGACGCCCTGCAATTCATTTCCTACTACCACCCCGTGGATTTCATCCAGGCGATGCACGAGGCCTACCTGCGCGAAGAATCGCCAGCGGCCCGCGACTCGATGGCACAGATCCTGATCAACTCGCGCATGTGCGCCACCGGCCACCGCCCGATCTGCCAGGACACCGGCATCGTCACAGTGTTTGTCCGTGTCGGTATGGACGTGCGCTGGGACGGCGCCACCATGGGCCTGGACGACATGATCAACGAAGGCGTACGTCGCGCCTACAACCTGCCGGAAAACGTCCTGCGTGCTTCGATCCTCGCCGACCCGGCGGGCGCTCGCAAGAACACCAAGGACAACACCCCGGCCGTGATCCACTACTCCATCGTTCCGGGTAACACCGTGGAAGTGGACGTGGCGGCCAAGGGCGGCGGTTCCGAGAACAAGTCGAAAATGGCCATGCTCAACCCGTCCGACTCGATCGTCGACTGGGTGCTGAAAACCGTCCCGACCATGGGCGCCGGCTGGTGCCCACCGGGCATGCTCGGCATCGGCATCGGCGGCACCGCCGAGAAAGCCGCGGTCATGGCCAAGGAAGTGTTGATGGAATCCATCGACATTCACGAGCTCAAAGCGCGTGGCCCACAGAACCGCATCGAAGAAATGCGTCTGGAGCTGTTCGAGAAGGTCAACCAGTTGGGCATCGGTGCCCAGGGCCTCGGTGGCCTGACCACCGTGCTCGACGTGAAGATCATGGACTACCCGACCCATGCAGCCTCGCTGCCGGTGTGCATGATCCCTAACTGCGCCGCCACCCGTCACGCGCACTTCGTGCTCGACGGTACAGGTCCAGCCTCGCTGGAAGCGCCACCGCTGGATGCCTACCCGGAAATCGTCTGGGAAGCCGGCCCGTCGGCCCGTCGCGTCAACCTCGACACCCTGACGCCTGAAGAAGTGCAGAGCTGGAAACCGGGCGAAACCGTCCTGCTCAACGGCAAAATGCTCACCGGTCGCGACGCTGCGCACAAGCGCATGGTCGAGATGCTGAACAAGGGTGAAACCCTGCCGGTTGACCTCAAAGGTCGCTTCATCTACTACGTCGGCCCGGTCGATCCGGTCGGTGACGAAGTGGTTGGCCCGGCCGGCCCTACCACCGCCACGCGGATGGACAAGTTCACCCGTCAGATCCTCGAGCAGACCGGTTTGCTGGGCATGATCGGCAAATCCGAGCGCGGCCCGACCGCGATCGAAGCGATCAAGGACCACAAGGCCGTTTATCTGATGGCAGTGGGCGGCGCGGCTTACCTGGTGGCGCAAGCGATCAAGAAGTCCCGCGTTGTCGCTTTCGCCGAACTGGGCATGGAAGCGATCTACGAGTTCGACGTCAAGGACATGCCTGTGACCGTTGCGGTCGACAGCAAGGGCGAGTCGGTGCACATCACAGGTCCCGCCATCTGGCAGCAAAAGATCAGTGAAAGCCTGGCGGTGGAAGTGCAATAAACAGCACTCCCCCCTGAAAAAAACCGGCCGGTCGGCAACGACAGGCCGGTTTTTTTTGGGGCTGGCAAAAATCTGATTCCACAAACGACCAACGCATTGAAACCACCGTCAGCGCATGGCTTCCAGCGAGTGATGAACACTGTCCGCATGGTATGGTGCTCCCCCTTATTTTCGTCTGTTGTTCTGAGCATGCTGCTGACTTCCCGATCGCTGCGCCTGGCGCTGTACACCCTATTGATCATCGCCGGTGCCGCCATCGTCGCCACGCTGGCCATGCGCCACGCCGTACGCCAGTCAATGGTCGAAGACGCGGCCCGCGCCAATCAGCAACTGGCGCTGTATGCCACGTCCCTGCATACCCTGATCGAACGTTACCGCGCCCTGCCCGCGGTGCTGGCGCTGGACCCGGAACTGCGCTCGGCGCTCAAGGGGGCGATGAGCCCCGGGCAACAGGATGCGCTGAACCGCAAACTGGAAAAGATCAATGGTGCCGCCGAATCCTCGACCCTGGAATTGCTCGACCGCAGCGGCCTCGCCGTGGCGGCGAGCAACTGGCGTTTGCCCAGCAGCTATGTCGGTCACAACTACGGTTTCCGCCCTTACTTCAACCAGACCCGCACCCAGGGCACCGGGCGCTTTTATGCCGTGGGCGTGACCAGCGGGATTCCCGGCTACTTCCTCTCCAGCGCGGTCAGCGATGACGATGGCCAGTTCCTCGGCGCCATGGTGGTAAAACTGGAGTTTCCCGAACTGGAGCGGGAGTGGCGTCAGGGCAGCGACACGCTGCTGGTCAGCGACGCACGCGGGATCATCTTCATCGCCAACCAGCCGGGCTGGCGCTATCGCCTGCTCAAGCCGCTGAGCGACAGCGATCATGCCGAACTCAAGACCACCCGCCAATACGACAAGCAGCCGCTGACGCCACTCGATTTTCAATCGTTGCGGCGCTTCGACGACAACAGTGACCTGGCTCGGGTTGACGGCCCGGACGGCAAGGCGGATTACCTGTGGGAATCCCTGCCGCTGAGCACCGAGGGCTGGACCCTGCACCTGCTGCGTCGCCCGCAGGTCGCCTTCGAAGACAGCCGCAACGCCGCGCTTGCCGCGGCCGGGTTGTGGCTGACCCTGGTGTTCCTGTTGCTGTTTCTCAACCAGCGCTGGCGCCTGGCGAAAATGCGCCAGCGCAGTCGCGAAGAACTCGAACGACTGGTAGAAGAACGCACCCGCGACCTGCGCACCGCCCAGGAAGGCCTGGTGCAATCGGCCAAACTCGCGGCGCTGGGGCAGATGTCCGCCGCCCTGGCCCACGAAATCAACCAGCCGCTCACCGCCCAGCGCATGCAGCTGGCAACCTTGCGCCTGCTGCTCGACCACGGCCGGGTCGACGATGCCTACAAGGCGCTCAAACCGGTGGATGAAATGCTCACGCGCATGGCCGCCCTCACCGGCCATCTGAAAACCTTCGCCCGCAAAAGCCCCAGCGGTTTGCGCGAACGCCTGGACCTGGCGGCGGTGGTGGATCAGTCGCTGCAACTGCTCGACACCCGGCTGCGCGACGAACAGGTCAGCACGGTGCTGCACCTGACCCGCCCGGCCTGGGTGCGTGGCGATGCGATTCGCCTGGAGCAGGTGCTGATCAACCTGCTGCGCAACGCCCTCGATGCGATGCAGGACAAACCCTGCAAACGCCTGGAAATCCGCCTCGAAGCCGACGAGCAATTGTGGCGCCTGAGCGTGATCGACAATGGTGGCGGTATCGCCGAAGAGAACCTGTCCAAGGTCTTCGATCCGTTCTTCACCACCAAACCGGTAGGCGATGGCCTGGGGATCGGTTTGGCCGTATCGTTCGCCATCGTTCACGAATCCGGCGGACGCCTGAGTGCCGGCAATCATGACAAAGGCGCTGTGTTTACCGTGACTTTGCCCATCGACCTGGAGGTGCATGAAGCATGCTGAACTCAGTGATCGTGGTCGACGACGAAAGCAGCATCCGCAGTGCTGTCGAGCAATGGTTGAGCCTGTCGGGTTTCGAGGTGCAGCTGTTCAGCCGCGCCGACGAATGCCTGGCGCAATTGCCCAGGCATTTTGCCGGGGTGATTCTCAGCGATGTGCGCATGCCCGGCATGACCGGCCTGGAACTGCTGGCCGAGGTGCAACGCCGGGATGCCGATTTGCCGGTGATCCTGC
>NZ_JBGCUL010000176.1:0-7142 GCF_054177685.1 Pseudomonas sp. P5_A2_2 | reverse complement strand
ATCGAAGAGAAACCGACCATTGTTGTCGGAATTGGTCAAATTTTGTGCTATATTCCGCGCCCGCGATTTTTCATCTCAACACCGGTCATCGACATGCAAGCAGCCAAGCCGTTATTTGACTATCCAAAATATTGGGCCGAATGTTTCGGGCCAGCGCCGTTCCTGCCCATGAGCAGGGAGGAGATGGATCAGCTCGGCTGGGATTCCTGCGACATCATCATCGTTACCGGTGATGCCTACGTCGATCACCCGTCGTTCGGCATGGCGATTATCGGCCGGCTGCTGGAGTCCCAGGGCTTCCGCGTCGGGATCATTGCCCAGCCGAACTGGCAGTCCAAAGACGACTTCATGAAGCTCGGTGAGCCGAACCTGTTCTTCGGTGTTGCGGCCGGCAACATGGACTCGATGATCAACCGCTACACCGCGGACAAGAAGATCCGTTCCGACGACGCCTACACGCCGGGTGGCCTGGCGGGCAAGCGTCCTGACCGCGCCAGCCTGGTCTACAGCCAGCGCTGCAAGGAAGCCTACAAACACGTGCCGATCGTGCTCGGCGGCATCGAAGCTTCCCTGCGCCGTATCGCCCACTACGACTACTGGCAGGACCGTGTGCGCAACTCGATCCTGATCGATGCCAGCGCCGACATCCTGCTTTACGGCAACGCCGAGCGAGCCATCGTCGAAGTCGCCCAGCGTTTGTCCTATGGTCACAAGATCGAAGACATCACCGACGTGCGCGGTACCGCGTTCATCCGTCGTGACACGCCACAAGGCTGGTACGAAGTCGATTCCACGCGCATCGACCGTCCGGGCAAGATCGACAAGATCATCAACCCGTACGTCAACACCCAGGACACCCAGGCCTGTGCCATCGAGCAGGAAAAAGGTCCGGTCGAGGATCCGCAGGAAGCCAAGGTCGTGCAGATCCTGGCCAGCCCGCGCATGACCCGCGACAAGACCGTGATACGTCTGCCGTCGGTGGAAAAAGTCCGCAACGATGCGGTGCTCTACGCACACGCCAACCGCGTGCTGCACCTGGAAACCAACCCGGGCAACGCCCGCGCCCTGGTGCAGAAGCACGGTGAAGTGGACGTCTGGTTCAACCCGCCACCGATTCCGATGACCACCGAAGAAATGGACTACGTGTTCGGTATGCCTTACGCGCGCATTCCGCACCCGGCGTACGGCAAGGAGAAAATCCCGGCCTACGACATGATCCGTTTCTCGGTGAACATCATGCGTGGCTGCTTCGGCGGCTGCACCTTCTGTTCGATCACCGAGCACGAAGGCCGAATCATTCAGAACCGTTCCCACGAGTCGATCATTCGAGAAATCGAAGAGATTCGTGACAAGGTCCCGGGTTTTACCGGCGTGATCTCCGACCTTGGCGGGCCGACCGCGAACATGTACCGCATTGCCTGCAAGAGCCCGGAAATCGAATCCGCGTGCCGCAAGCCATCGTGCGTGTTCCCAGGCATCTGCCCGAACCTGAACACCGACCACTCGGCACTGATCCAGTTGTACCGCAGTGCGCGCGAGTTGCCGGGTGTGAAGAAGATCCTGATCGCTTCCGGCCTGCGTTATGACCTGGCGGTCGAATCGCCGGAATACGTCAAGGAGCTGGTGACCCACCACGTCGGTGGTTACCTGAAGATCGCCCCGGAACACACCGAGGAAGGCCCGCTCAACCAGATGATGAAACCGGGCATCGGCAGCTATGACAAGTTCAAGCGCATGTTCGAGAAGTACTCCAAGGAAGCGGGCAAGGAGCAGTACCTGATTCCGTACTTCATCGCCGCCCACCCGGGCACCACCGATGAAGACATGATGAACCTGGCCCTGTGGCTCAAGGGCAATGGCTTCCGTGCCGACCAGGTACAGGCGTTCTACCCGTCGCCGATGGCCACCGCCACCGCGATGTACCACTCGGGCAAGAACCCGCTGCGCAAGGTCACCTACAAGAGTGACGCAGTGACCATCGTCAAGAGCGAAGAGCAGCGTCGTCTGCACAAGGCGTTCTTGCGTTATCACGACCCGAAAGGCTGGCCAATGCTGCGTGAAGCGTTGACCCGCATGGGTCGTGCCGACCTGATCGGGCCGGGCAAGAACCAGTTGATCCCGCTGCACCAGCCGTCCACCGACAGCTACCAGAGCGCCCGTCGCAAGAACTCGACGCCAGCTGGCAGCCACAAGGTTGCAGGGGAAAAGACCACCAAGATCCTCACCCAGCACACCGGCCTGCCACCACGCGCCAGCGATGGCGGTAATCCGTGGGACAAGCGTGAACAGGCCAAGGCGGCGGCATTCGCCCGCAACCAGCAGGCGGCCAAGGAGCGCAAGGACGCGGCCAAGGGCAAGGGCCCCAAACCGACCCGCAAGCCGGTCGTACCGCGCTAAGCCTCGCTTGAGCTGAACAGAACGCCAACCTTCGGGTTGGCGTTTTGCATTCAGGGCCTGGACGAGCCTTTGTAGGAGCGGGCTTGCCCGCGAAGAGGCCGGAACTGCCAACCAATTTCTGTCTGATCGCCACATTTATGTGCACCTGCGTCAAACCATTTTCCTGCATCGCCCGATTTTGGTGCTGTACTGCCTCAGGCAACCGAAGAAAGCGCCAGCATTGCTGGATGGCATAAGTCTTGCCCGCTTTCCCATACGCTCAAGGCTCGCAGGAGGCACGCCGTGTCGATTCATGTCGCATTGCACCACGTCACGCATTACCGCTATGACCGCGCTGTTGAGCTCGGCCCGCAGATCGTTCGCCTGCGTCCCGCCGCTCACAGCCGCACGCGGATTCTGTCCTATGCGTTGAAAGTCTCGCCCGAGCAGCATTTCATCAACTGGCAGCAGGACCCTCAGGGCAATTACCTAGCGCGGCTGGTGTTCCCGGAGAAAACCGAGGAATTGCGAATCGAGGTCGATCTGCTGGCAGAAATGGCGATCTTCAATCCGTTCGATTTCTTCCTCGAGCCCTATGCGGAAAAGATCCCCTTCGCCTATGCCGCGGATGAGCGCAAGGAACTGGCGCCGTACCTGGAAACCTTGCCCCTGACGCCGAAGTTCAAGGCTTATCTGGACGGCATCGACCGCACACCGTTGCCCGCCGTGGATTTTCTCGTCGCACTCAACCAGCGCCTGAGCGAAGACATCGACTACCTGATCCGCATGGAGCCCGGTGTACAAACACCTGAGCACACCCTCGACCAAGCCTCCGGTTCGTGCCGCGACTCCGCTTGGTTGCTGGTGCAACTGCTGCGCAACCTGGGGCTGGCGGCGCGTTTCGTATCGGGTTACCTGATCCAGCTGACCGCCGACGTCAAAAGTCTCGACGGTCCGTCCGGCACCGACGTGGATTTCACCGACCTGCATGCCTGGTGCGAGGTGTACTTGCCTGGTGCCGGCTGGATCGGCCTGGATGCGACTTCCGGGCTGTTTGCCGGTGAAGGGCATATTCCGTTGGCCTGTAGTCCCGATCCGTCTTCTGCGGCCCCGATCAGTGGCCTGGTGGAACCCTGCGAGTGCGAATTCAGCCACGAAATGTCCGTGGAGCGGATTTGGGAAGCACCGCGGGTCACCAAGCCCTACACCGACGACCAGTGGCTGGCGATTCAAGCCTTGGGCCGGCAGATCGATGCCGACCTGCTGGAAGGCGATGTGCGCCTGACCATGGGCGGCGAGCCGACCTTTGTGTCCATCGATGATCCGGACGGCGCCGAGTGGAATACCGCGGCACTGGGGCCGGATAAACGGCGGTTGTCCGCCGAACTGTTCCAGCGCATGCGTAAACACTACGCGCCCAAGGGGCTGGTGCATTTCGGGCAGGGCAAGTGGTACCCCGGCGAGCAACTGCCGCGCTGGTCGCTCAATTGCTATTGGCGCCGTGACGGCGTGCCGATCTGGCACAACAGCGCGCTGATCGCCGATGAGCAGGAAGACTACGGCGCGGATGGCGCACTGGCCGGGCGTTTTCTGGCGAGCGTCGCCGAACGCCTGAAGATTCCGACACGCTTTGTGTTTGCGGCCTACGAAGATAATTTCTATTACCTCTGGCGCGAAGGGATGTTGCCGCAAAACGTCAGCGCTGAAGACTCGCGTCTGGAGGAACCGCTGGAGCGGGCCCGCCTGCGCAAAGTGTTCAGCCAAGGGCTGGACAAGGTCATCGGCCAGGTTCTGCCGCTGGCGCGCACCGCCAAGGGCGACCAGTGGCAGAGCGGGCGCTGGTATCTGCGCGACGAGCACTGCCGTCTGGTGCCGGGGGACTCGCCGCTGGGTTATCGCTTGCCGCTGGGGTCGCAGCCGTGGGTGACAGCGGCGGAATATCCGTTCATCCATCCGCAAGACCCGAATCAAGACTTCCCGTCGTTGCCCGATACCGCGCAACTGCAAAATCAAAGTGAAGCTGCCGAGGTGCAAGAGCGCGCGCCGAAGCTCGATGAATCCGCCGACTGGCTGACCCGCACCGCCTTCTGTGCCGAGGCGCGGGAAGGCCGGTTGTACTTGTTCATGCCGCCGCTGGAGCGGGTCGAGGATTACCTCGAACTGGTCGCTGCCATCGAAGCCACAGCCGAAGAGCTGATGTGCCCGGTGTTGCTGGAGGGCTACGAGCCGCCGAGCGACCCACGCCTGAGCAACTTTCGCATCACCCCGGATCCGGGGGTGATCGAGGTCAATGTGCAGCCGTCTGCGACCTGGGATGAATTGGTCGAGCGCACCGAATTTCTCTACGAAGAAGCGCGCCAGACCCGACTGACCACCGAGAAATTCATGATCGACGGCCGGCATACCGGTACGGGTGGCGGTAACCATTTCGTGCTGGGTGGCGCGACCCCGGGGGAYTCACCGTTTCTGCGTCGCCCGGATCTGCTGCGCAGCCTGATCAGCTACTGGCACAACCATCCGTCGCTGTCCTACCTGTTTTCCGGATTGTTCATCGGCCCGACGTCCCAGGCGCCGCGCGTCGATGAAGCACGCAACGATGCCTTGTACGAACTGGAAATTGCTTTCGCACAAATGCCTGAAGCGGGTGAGGAATGCCCGCCATGGCTGGTGGATCGATTGCTGCGTAATCTGCTGATCGATGTGACGGGCAACACTCATCGCGCCGAGTTCTGCATCGACAAACTCTATTCGCCGGACGGTGCCACCGGGCGCCTCGGATTGCTGGAACTGCGTGCGTTCGAGATGCCGCCCCATGCCCGCATGAGCCTGGCGCAACAATTGTTGCTGCGGGCGCTGGTCGCGCGGTTCTGGCGCGAGCCCTATGCGCCGCCGAAGCTGGCGCGCTGGGGCACGGAGCTGCACGATCGCTTTCTGTTGCCGCACTTTATCGAGCAAGATTTCGCCGATGTCATCGTTGACCTCAGCGCCGCCGGTTATCCGGTGCGGGCCGAATGGTTCGCCGCGCATCTGGAGTTCCGATTTCCCAAGGTTGGCGACTACGCCGTCAGTGGCATTGCACTGGAGTTGCGCCAGGCGCTCGAGCCTTGGCACGTGTTGGGCGAAGAGGGCGCCATGGGCGGCACGGTGCGTTACGTGGATTCGTCACTGGAGCGTTTGCAGGTCAAGCTCAGCGGCTTGCCGCCCCAGCGTTATCTGCTGACCTGCAACGGCATTCCGGTGCCATTGCAGCCCACCGGGCGTGTAGGCGAATTCGTCGCGGGGGTGAGATTTCGTGCCTGGCAACCGGCCAACTGTCTGCAACCGACCATCCCGGTCCACGCGCCGCTGGTGTTCGACCTGCTCGACACCTGGATGCAGCGCTCGCTGGGCGGTTGCCAGTATCACGTCGCCCATCCGGGCGGGCGCAACTACGACAGCTTGCCGGTGAACGCCAATGAAGCGGAGAGCCGGCGAATGGCGCGCTTCTTCCGCATCGGACACACGCCAGGGAAACTTCCTATACCCAATCTGGAAATCAGCGACGAGTTGCCGATGACGCTCGATTTGCGACGTTTCTGAACCGTACGCGACGCTCGGATTTTTCGTATATCCGGGCGTCACGAGCCTGCGTTAGTCTGCCCCTTCATTGCTGTCTGCCGAGCTTTCCATGCCTGACCTGCTAGACCGCTACCCGCTGATGGCGGGCACCTATCACGAACTGCTCGACGACAGTGGCGCCGTGCGCCCGCACTGGCGCCGACTGTTCGAGCAGTTGCAACGCAGCACGCCAACGCAGTTGGTGCAGCGTCAGGCCCTGCTGACCCGGCAGATTCAGGAAAACGGCGTTACCTATAACGTTTATGCCGATCCCAAAGGCGCGGACCGGCCGTGGGAACTGGACCTGCTGCCCCATGTCATCGCGGCTGATGAGTGGCAACAGTTATCGGCCGGCATCGCTCAGCGGGCGCGATTGCTCAATGCCGTGCTGGCTGATCTTTACGGTCCGCAACGGCTGATTGCCGAAGGTCTTTTGCCCGCCGAGCTGGTGTTCGGCCACAACAACTTCCTTTGGCCCTGTCAGGGCATCTGCCCGCCTGACGGAGCCTTTCTGCATCTGTATGCCGTGGATCTGGCGCGCACACCCGATGGCCGCTGGTGGGTGACGGCGGATCGTACCCAGGCGCCTTCGGGAGCCGGGTATGCGCTGGAAAACCGCACGATTGTGTCCCGGGCCTTTCCCGAGCTGTACCGCGACCTGAAAGTGCAGCACCTGGCCGGGTTCTTTCGCACCTTGCAGGAAACCCTCGCTCGTCAGGCCCCGAACGACGGGGACGCACCGTTGGTGGTGCTGCTGACGCCAGGGCGTTTCAACGAAAGCTATTTTGAACATTTGTACCTCGCTCGCCAGCTCGGCTACCCACTGGTGGAGGGCGGCGACCTCACGGTGCGCGATGCGACGGTCTACCTGAAGACCCTGAGTGGTCTGCGCCGGGTTCACGCGATCATGCGCCGGCTCGACGATGATTTCTGCGACCCGCTGGAGCTGCGCACCGACTCAGCCCTCGGCGTGCCGGGCCTGCTGGAAGCGGTGCGGCAGGGGCGGGTGCTGGTGGCCAACGCCCTGGGCAGTGGTGTGCTGGAATCGCCGGGGTTGTTGGGGTTTCTGCCGAAGATCAATCAATTCCTGTTCGGCGAAGAGCTGATCCTGCCGTCCATCGCCACTTGGTGGTGCGGCGAAGCGTCGGTATTGGCCCAGGCCCTGGAAA
>NZ_JBGCUL010000175.1:0-7147 GCF_054177685.1 Pseudomonas sp. P5_A2_2 | reverse complement strand
CCATCGTCGGAACGCCGCCCGGACCAAGCTCGCTCCTACAAAAACTACTGTTCCTGCCGGCACGAACAATGACCGAAATCCTGCTTACGCTCATCAGCGCTGCCCTGATCAACAACCTCGTGTTGCACTGGCCGTTGGCCGTCGATCCGTTGCTGGTCGGCCAGCACCGTCAGGTCCATGCCTTGGGCATTGCGACGACGTGCCTGATGCTGGTCGTGGGCATGCTCGGCTACGCGCTCTATCACTGGCTGTTGGTGCCGCTGCAATTGACGCCGTTGCGTCTGTTTGTGTTTCTGCCATTGAGCGTGCTGCTGATCAGCCCGTTGCTGAAGTTTCTGGCGCGGTTGTTTTCGACACTGCCGTTTGAAGGCCTCTGGCCGTTGCTGCTGGGCAATGCCGGCGTGCTCGGCGTAGCCTTGCTCAATGCTCAGGAAGACAAGGGTTTCTTTCACGCCACAGCCTTGGGCCTCGGTGCAGGGCTKGGCTTCTGGCTGGTGCTGAGCCTGTTCGTTGATTTGCGTGAACGTACGGCCGGCAACGATGTTCCCCTGCCCTTTCGCGGCCTGCCGATCGACCTGATTGGTGCCGGCCTGATTGCAGTGGCTTTTCTCGGATTCAGCGGACTGATCAAAACATGAGTCTGATTCAACGCATCGACGCACTCTTGCCGCAAACCCAATGTGGCAAATGCGGCCACCCCGGGTGCAAGCCGTACGCCGAAGGCATCGCCAGCGGTGAGCCGATCAACAAGTGTCCGCCCGGTGGCAAGGAAACCATCGCGGCCCTGGCCGAGTTGCTGAAGGTGCCGGTGCTGGAACTGGACATCACTCGCGGCTCGGCACCTGCGCAGATCGCCTATATCCGCGAAGCCGAGTGTATTGGTTGCACCAAGTGCATTCAGGCCTGTCCGGTCGATGCCATTGTCGGTGCAGCCAAACTGATGCACACGGTGATCATCGATGAGTGCACCGGTTGCGATCTTTGCGTGGCACCGTGCCCGGTGGACTGCATCGAAATGCGCCCGCTGCCAATGGACACCGTATTGCCGGTTGTCGGGGGCCTGGCCCTCACACCGCAAGCACGGCAGGCCCGCACCCTCAAGCGCGATCACGCACGGCGCAGCTTCGAACAACGCAATGCCCGCTTGCAGCGCGAAGAACAACAGAAAATCGCCGAACGCCAGGCCCGGCAACGTGCCGCGCAACCTGCCGAGGCGGCTGTCGACCCGGTGCAGTCCGCCCTCGAGCGTGTTCGCGCACAGAAAGCCGCCAATGCCGATGCCGCGCTGAAAAAGGCGAAAATCGATGTCGCGATGAGTCGGGCGCAGCTGCAAAAATCGCTGAAGGCGTTCGGGCATCCGCCAACCTTCGAACAGCAATCGCAGTTGATCGTCCTGCAACAGCAGTTCGAAGCCGCCGAACAAAACCTGGCGCAACTGGAAACCATCACCCCACCAGCCCCTGCGCCGGCGGTCGCAGCGGTGTCGTCAAATGACGCCGATCTGAAACGGGCCAAGATCCAGTTGGCCATGCGCCGCGCCGAACTCAAGAAGGCTCAGGCCAGTGCAGCACCGGCGGAACAAATCGAAGCCCTGGAGCGCGCACTCGGTGAAGCCGAACGCCAGGTGGACGCCCATGCCAGCCCTTGAAGCGGTTGATGATCGCCTGCAACAGGCGATGAAACTGGTGCTGCTGGCCACGCTGCCAGGAATACTGGCGGCGTTCTGGCTGTACGGCTGGGGCGTGTTGATCAATCTGGTTCTGGCGACCGCTGCTGCGCTGGCCGTCGAGGCCGCCGTCGTGCAATGGCGCAGGCGGCCGCTACAACCAACCCTGAGGGACGGTAGCGCGTTGGTCAGTGCCACCTTGCTGGCTCTGGCGCTACCGCCTTACTGCCCATGGTGGCTGACCCTCAGTGCTGCCGCTTTTGCCATGGTGTTTGGCAAGCACTTGTATGGCGGTGTCGGCTCGAATCCTTTCAACCCGGCGATGCTCGGTTTTGCTCTGGTGCTGGTGACCTTCCCCCAACCAATGACCCATTGGCCATCGTCCCATGGCATGGATCTGCCGAGTGGTTTGCAGCAAGTGTTCGGTGTCGGCCAGGCGCCGGATGCATGGGTGCAGGCCACGGCACTGGACAGTCTGCGGATCAACAAAAGCCTGACCATGGATGAACTGTTTGCCGGCAACCCGGCATTCGGCCACTTCGGCGGCCGGGGAGTGGAATGGATGAGCCTGGCGTTTCTGGCAGGTGGATTGTTTCTCCTGCAACGGCGGGTGATCAGTTGGCATGCCCCGGTCGGCATGCTGGCCAGCCTGTTCATCATCAGCTTGCTGTGCTGGAACGGGTCGGGCTCCGACTCCCATGGTTCACCGCTGTTTCATCTGCTTAGCGGCGCAACCATTCTGGGGGCGTTCTTCATCATCACCGAACCGGTGTCCGGCGCCAGAAGCCCAGGCGCGCGACTGCTGTTCGGCGCTGGCGTCGGACTGCTGACTTATCTGATCCGTACCTGGGGCGGCTATCCGGACGGCATCGCCTTTGCCGTGCTGTTGATGAACCTGTGCGTGCCGGCGCTGGAGAGGTTCGTGGCGGCCAGACAACAGCCGGAGGCACCATGAGCCGGACGTCAAGCATCGCGCTTCTAGTGCTTTTGACCGCACTGGGCCTTGGTGTGACGTACTTCGTGCAGCTCGGCAGCGCGCCGCGCATTGCAGCCGAACAGCGCCTGATCGACAGCCGTAATCTGCTGGACCTGATCGCGCCGGACAGCTACGACAATCAACCACTCGAACACCCCATCAGGGTCGAATCAACTGCCCTGACCAACAGCGCCTTGCTCGGTGGCTATCTGGCGACCCGGACCGATCAACCCGTCGCAGTGTTGCTGCGCAGTCAAACCCTTGGCTACGCGGGTGCCATCGACCTGTTGATCGCTGTCGACGCCAATGGCAGGTTGCTGGGCGTCAAAACCCTCAAACAGTCGGAAACCCCTGGACTGGGTGCGCGGATCGCCGACTGGCCCAATGTCTGGCTTCAGGTTTTTTCCGGCAAGTCTCGAACAGAACCGGGCGACAGTGGCTGGGCGTTGAAAAAGGATCAGGGGCAGTTCGATCAGATTGCAGGTGCGACTATCACCTCAAGGGCGGTGATCAATGCCGTCCACGATGCGTTGCGCTACTTCGATGAACACCGGCAACAACTGCTCGGAAACCCTGCCCATGGATAACTCATCGACTCCGCGCAACGCCTTGATGCTGACGCCGCTGATCGGCGCTAGCGAGTCGCTGATGGCCGCACTTGGCCTGTGCCTGATGTTCATGGTAGTGACCCAGTTGTTCAGCCTGGCCATGGGCGCCCTGCGATCCCGACTGGTCCCGGCGAACCGTTTGCTGGCCAGCATCCTGTTGGCAACCACGCTCACCAGTTGCGCGGAACTCATGGCACAGGCCTGGTCGCTGCAATGGCAGCAGCATCTGGGGTTTTATGGCGCTTTGATCGCCTTGYAATGCGTCGTACTGGAACACACGGGATTCTTTCAGAACAGCTGGCACACACGCCTGCGACTCAATGGACAGTTTGTCGTGCTGATGATCGCACTGGGCCTGCTGCGCGAACTCATCGGCAACGGGACACTCGGAAATCACCTGGCGTGGCTGATCGGCGCTACGCAAACTGACTGGCAAGGCTGGGTACTGATGGCCGATGGCGGGCTGCGCCTGGCCACATTGGTCCCTGGCGGGTTCATTCTGCTCGGATTGCTGATCGCCGCCTGGCAGGCCTGGCGACCCAGCTCCACACATTGATCGTCTTCGAGGAAACGCACTGCCCATGAATGCCGCAAAACGTCTGGAAATTTTCCGCAGGCTGCACGAGGACAACCCGGAACCAAAGACCGAACTGGCCTATTCCTCACCGTTCGAATTGCTGATTGCCGTGATTCTCTCGGCGCAGTCGACCGATGTCGGCGTCAACAAGGCCACAGCCAGGCTGTTCCCGGTCGCCAACACCCCGGCAGCGATCCATGCCCTGGGTGTCGAAGGACTGTCGGAGTACATCAAGACCATCGGTCTGTACAACAGCAAGGCAAAAAACGTGATCGAAACCTGCCGCCTGCTGGTCGAGCGCCACGCCGGTGAAGTGCCACAAACCCGCGAAGAGCTGGAAGCACTGCCCGGCGTCGGCCGCAAAACCGCCAATGTGGTACTCAATACGGCATTCCGTCAGCTGACCATGGCCGTCGACACGCATATCTTCAGGGTCAGCAACCGGACTGGCATTGCTCCCGGCAAGAATGTGATTGAAGTCGAGAAAAAGCTGATGAAATTCGTGCCCCGGGAGTACCTGCTCGACTCCCATCACTGGCTGATCCTTCACGGCCGCTACGTTTGCCTGGCCCGCAAGCCCCGATGCGGGAGCTGCCGGATCGAGGACTTGTGCGAATACAAGCACAAAACCTCCGACGATTGAGGCGCTATTAGGTTTATTGAATTGTCGATTGAAAAAATCTTTTTTACCCGCCGGGAGATTGTCGATATAAGGAGCGCCAAAGGCCTTCTTAGCCTGGAGTAACTAAATGAGTACTGGCAAAGAGCAATTGGACGTAGAAGACGACTTCACCACCGCCGAAACCGATGACGCTGAGCYGGTGGTTGAAGCAGCGAAAACTAATCTGAGCAAACGCCGCACCATCGACAATCTGCTGGAGGAGCGCCGACTGCAAAAGCAATTGGCCGATTACGATTTTGACTTATGACACCTGAGAGCCTCCCGAAACGGAGGCTTTTTTTCAAGTGCCATACTCTGGTGGACGCCCCTTGTCGCACAATTACGTCATCACACCAGACCATTGCGTTGTGCCAACTCGATCAAATCGACCAGAGACCTCGCATTCAGTTTGAGCAACAGGCGGGTCTTGTAAGTACTGACTGTTTTATTGCTGAGAAACATTCCATCGGCAATCTCTTTATTGGTCTTTCCTCGGGCCAACTGTTGCAGGACCATCATTTCCCGCCCCGACAATCGATCAACCATATCGGCCTCGCTGGCGTTCCCCAAACTGCAACGCACGGTATGCAAGGCTTGATTAGGAAAGTAACTGTAGCCTGACAACACGGCCTTTATCGCACTGAGCAACTCCGTCAGGTCTTGTTGCTTGCAGACATAACCGGCCGCACCGGATTGCATGCAACGCATTGAAAAATGCCCCGGCGCCTGGGAAGTCAGGATCAGAACTTTCATCGGCATTGAGGTCGAAGACAAACGCGCGATGACTTCCAACCCGTCCAGCTTCGGAATCCCGATATCCAGAATGACAATATCCGGCATAAGTTCACGGGCCAGTTGCAGTGCATCCACACCATTATCGGTTTCTGCAATAACTTCGTAGCCATGACGTTCCATTAGCATACGTACCGCAAGACGAATGACGGGGTGATCATCCACGATCAGCACTTTATTCATGGGCAAGTCCAATTTTCGCTGTTCGAATTTTTAGAGCCCGCACAATAGCCTAGTCGTTTCACCCATGGCATGTCGCCCCTCCCAGCCACCCACACCAAGAGACATCCCCTACAAACAACACGGATTCCTCCTACAAAAATCCCTCGAACGGAATGAGTTGAAAACTGTGTCAGCGTCAGTGTGTCGCACTTTCCAGCCGTCACCTCTATCGATTTACGACCAAAATTTTCCGAGAGCCCGCCTGAGCGGTCGCGCCCTGACAAACATAAGCCTCTACCCCCTGTTAAAACGTAACTGATATTTTCGCACTAAACATTCACACCAGAAATATCACACATCAGGCATCCAATTACTCTTACAGCAAATAATATTTTTTGAGCAATCATTAAAGCACCACCAACACCCAAAGAACCGAAGAAAACACAACGACCACTACATAAAACCATTCGAAAAAGACAATAGAGCATGAATATGGAACATAATAAAAAACGAATCACCAACCCGATGACAATTATCGCGATATTCGCAGCACTCTCTGAGACATCGGCAGCCATTTCTCTACCCTTCCTCGACCAAGAGGAAAGAGAACTCTATGTCTGGTTTCTGATCAGCTTTCCGTTTTATTTACTTTTGCTTTTTTTCGTGACACTCAACTTCAACTACAAATCCCTTTATGCGCCCTCCGACTTTGAAAAAGGAAAACACTTCATGAGGGTCATGGATGTTGCCGGGCGGCCGGAAAAAAAAACGTCCGGGAAGTCCTCTGGGAGTTCCGCTCTGGAAACGTCGACGAATGACCGGCGGTCAGCTCGGACGCCCTGCGGCGCACAGGGCCCGCCAACGGAAATTGGCCTGCAAAGCACCGTATTTGTTCAGCATCGACTTCAGTTACCGGAGTTTATAAAAGACCTGTACATCGTGGATGCACGCTGGATGAGCAAGGAGGTCGAGTTTGGAGCGCTGCTGGAAAACCTCCAGAGGCCACGGGAAAAGACGGCGTACGTGATTCTGTTTGTCACCTGTGCCGTTTCGGAGACTTTACTGAAAGCCAGTGCGCTTAAATATTCAAAGCAGGCCAGGAAGCGCTGTGCCGCCTTTTATGTTGCCTACAATCTGGACTCGCACAGGTTGTCGGTCATTGATCAGGCCGGGCAACCGGCAAACAACAATGTGTAGTACAGGTCAGACCATTGGAAGGAGAAAAACAGGAAATCATCAGGGCAAACGAAAACACCCGACAACGTAGCAACTGGCGTCACACCCCGTTTTCAGGTACCTGACCTCATCGAGGACGAGGTCAGGTATCCATCACGATCTCAAAGGTCTCAGAACAGCTTCCGGCCTTTATTCGCCGCAATGCGCATGCGCAAGGCGTTGAGCTTGATGAAGCCCGCCGCATCCGCCTGGTTGTACGCGCCGCCATCTTCTTCAAAGGTCGCGATGTTGGCGTCGAACAGCGAGTCGTCGGACTTGCGGCCAGTGACGATCACATTGCCCTTGTACAGTTTCAGGCGCACAACGCCGTTCACGTTGACCTGGGACGCATCGATCATTTGTTGCAGCATCAGACGCTCAGGGCTCCACCAGTAGCCGGTGTAGATCAGGCTGGCGTACTTGGGCATCAGCTCGTCTTTGAGGTGCGCCACTTCGCGGTCCAGGGTGATCGATTCGATCGCACGGTGGG
>NZ_JBGCUL010000174.1:0-7159 GCF_054177685.1 Pseudomonas sp. P5_A2_2 | reverse complement strand
CACCTGCACTATCCCGAAACGCAGCCACCGGCGCGCTTGCGAGAAATTGAACGGCGCGTGGCCGACGGCGTGCGACAGGCAAGCCTGATTCTTACCGTCTCGCAATACATTGCTGACGAAGCCCAGGCGCATTTCGGATTACCGGCCGAGCGATTTGTCGTCGCACCGCTGGGTGTAGCCGCGCGCTTTCACCCGCGCTCCCCCGAGGCCATAGACGCCGTACTCAAGACCCATGGCGTCGAAGCGCGGGAATACTTCCTCTGTGTCGGCACCCTGGAACCGCGCAAGAATCTGTCCCTCGCCCTGCGCGCCCACGCCCGATTGCCGGAATCGGTCCGTCAGCGTTTTCCTTTGCTGATCGTCGGCATGGCCGGCTGGCAGCGCGAGCAGTTCAGCGAAGAATTGCACCAGGCCCTGGCCTGCGGTCATGTCTGTTTACTGGGCTATCTGCCTGACGAGCACGTTGCGCAGCTGCTGGCCGGCGCCCGGGCATTGATTTTTCCGTCGCTTTACGAAGGTTTTGGCCTGCCGGTGCTGGAGGCCATGGCCTGCGGCACGCCGGTCATTCTGACCAGACGCTCGGCCATGCCCGAAGTGGCAGGCTCTGCGGGTAACTATGTTGAACCGGATGAAACCGACGGCCTGCGCGATGCAATGAGTCGTCTGATCGAGGATCTAGCGCATTGGCAGGCATGCCGAGAAGCCGGGTTGCTACAGGCAAGGCTTTTTACCTGGCAACGCTGCGCGCAAGTCACGGCCAGCGCTTACCGCCAGGCTATGGGAGGTTGAATGCGAGTTCTTCATTTTTTCAAGACGTACCTGCCTGACTCGGTCGGCGGGATCGAACAAGTGATTTTCCAGTTGTGCGAAAGCGGTGCCCTGCACGGCGTTGACGGCAAGGTGCTGACACTCAGTGCCGATCCGACACCGCCGGTGGTGCGGATCGCTCAACATGACGTCCATCGAGCCAGACTCGACATTCAGTTCGCCTCCACCGGGTTTTCCTGGAGCGTCTTCAAACAGTTTCGCGAGCTGGCAGCCGAGGCCGACGTGGTCAATTACCACTTTCCATGGCCGTTCATGGACCTGGTGCATTTCGCCAGCAGCCTGAACAAACCCAGCGTGGTGACGTACCACTCGGACATTATTCGCCAGAAACACCTGCTCAAACTTTACCGGCCGCTGATGAATCGCTTTCTGCACAGCGCCGACCGGATCGTCGCTGCGTCGCCCAATTACCTGCACACCAGTGATGTGTTGCAACAGTTTCAGCACAAGACCCGAGTGATCCCCTATGGATTGAACAAGGCAGGTTACCCACAGCCGGACAGCAATCGAACGGCCCACTGGCGGCAAAAGCTCGGCGACAAGTTTTTTCTGTTTGTCGGTGTGATGCGCTACTACAAAGGTTTGCACATCCTGCTCGACGCCCTGAAGGACCTGGATTACCCGACAGTGATTGTCGGTGCCGGCCCACTGGAAGCAGAGCTGCATGCCCAGGCGACCGCCCTGGGTTTACGCAATGTCCACTTCCTCGGGCGTCTGGGGGACGAGGACAAGGTGGCGCTGCTGCAACTGAGCTATGCCATCGTGTTCCCGTCGCACCTGCGCTCCGAAGCCTTCGGCATTTCGCTGCTGGAAGGCGCGATGTATGGCAAACCGATGATCTCCAGTGAGATTGGCACGGGCACCAGTTACATCAACATCCATAACGAGACCGGGCTAGTGGTGCCGCCGAGCAATCCATTGGTGTTCCGTGAGGCGATGCGCACGCTTTGGGAAAATCCGGTGCTGGCGGCGCAAATGGGCGAGAAGGCGCAGGCCCGTTATCAAAATCTGTTTACCGCGGACGAAATGGGTCGCAAATGGACGGCCTTGTATGAGGAACTGCTGGAAGAAAAAGCCCTCGCCTACGCATGAGCATCCGTGATGCCTGTACTATGACGCCACGATGATTCAGACGTGAGGATCGCCCGGTGCCTTGCTCGGCGCGGCGTATTGTGGCTTCAGGTGCCCGTCCTGATCGAGTAGCCAGGCGTCCATGATCTCCCGGACGACCGGTCCGGCGACGCGGCCACCCGCCTCGCCGTTTTCGATCATCACCGAAATCACGATCTTCGGATGTTCGGCCGGGGCGAAGCCGACGAACAAGGCATTGTCGCGGTTGCGCTCGCGGGTTTTCTCCCGGTTGTAACGTTCGCCCTGCCTGATCGCCACCACTTGCGCGGTACCGCTCTTGCCAGCGATACGATACTGCGCCCCTGCCGCTGCGGCCCGGGCAATCCCGCGGGCATCGTGCATCACCATCTGCATGCCATGGTTGACCTGCTCCCAGTCGCGTGGATCCTTGAGCAGAATGTCCGGCATCGGATGTTCATCCACCGGCGCGACGCCGTCCACGGTTTTGGCCAGGTGCGGGCGATTCCACACGCCTTTGTTGGCAATCAGCGCCGTCGCCTGAGCCAACTGCAGCGGCGTAACCTGCATGTAGCCCTGGCCGATGCCGAGAATCACCGTCTCGCCCGGAAACCAGGCCTGACGACGGGTAGCGCGCTTCCAGGCTTGGGATGGCATCAGGCCAGGGGATTCTTCATTCATGTCCAGGGAGACTTTCTCACCGAGCCCGAACATGGCCATGTAGTCGTGCAGGCGATCGATACCGAGCTTGTGTGCGAGGTCATAGAAATAGGTGTCGTTGGAACGCATGATCGCCGCATCCATATCCACCCAACCATCGCCGCTGTGGTTCCAGTTGCGGTACTTGTGATCGAAATCCGGTAGCTGGTAATAACCGGGGTCGAACACACGGGTCTGTGGCGTGACGACACCTGCATCGAGGCCAGCGATTGCCACTTCCGGCTTGATGGTCGAACCCGGGGCATAGAGACCACGCAGCACACGATTGAACAGCGGCCGATCAATGGAATCCCGTAGCGAAGAGTATTCCCTGGAACTGATACCGGTGACGAACAGGTTCGGATCGAAACTCGGGTTGCTGACCATGGCCAGCACTTCACCGGTCGACGGATCCAGCGCGACCACCGAGCCACGGCGATCGCCCAAGGCTTGCTCGGCGGCTTCCTGCAGCTTGACGTCGAGGCTCAGGACAATGTTTTCGCCTGGTACCGGGTCAGTGTGCTTGAGCACTCGCAGCACGCGGCCCTGAGCATTGGTTTCGACTTCTTCATAACCAACATGGCCGTGCAGTTGCGCCTCGTAGAATTTTTCGATTCCGGTCTTGCCGATGGATTGGGTGCCTCGGTACTCGACCGTATCCAGAGCCTTTGACTCTTTCTCGTTGATACGTCCGACGTAGCCGACCGAATGAGCGAAGTGCGCGCCCAATGGATAGTGCCGAACGAACTGCGGCTCGACATCCAGGCCCGGCAGACGGAACTCGTTGACGGCGAGTACGGCAATCTGTTCTTCGCTGAGCTCATAGAACAACGTCACGGGTACGAAGGGGTGACGTGCCTGTTTCATGGCCTTGTCGAACAGCGTGCGATCTTCAGCGGGCAGGTGCAGGAGATTGACCACCTCGTCCAGCTCTTCGTTTACATCGGGAGCACGTTCGCGGGTGATGGTCAGGTTGAAGCTGGGACGGTTGTCCGCGAGGAGTACGCCGTTGCGGTCATAGATCAACCCGCGGGTCGGTGTAATCGGCAGGACATGTACGCGATTGTTTTCGGAGACGGTGGAGTGATAGTCGAACTCGACTACTTGCAGGACATACATGCGCACTACCAGCGCACAGGTAATGGCGGCAACGAACAAGGCGCAGGCCATGAGTCTTTTGTTGACCAGACGTGTTTCTTTTTCGTGGTCCTTGATGGGTATCGGCTCAGGCACTTGTGCAGCAACTCTTTGAAAAGAACGCCGATCCGTGGGCGCAAACTCAGTCCATTAAAAATGAGCTGCACCATACCAAAAGCGTGGAGCCTGGTTTGTGTGATTTTTTTTACAATTGACCTTGGGTGGGCCGGCCTTGTTTTTCGAGCGCAAAAACAAAACCCCAACTGCTTTCGCAATTGGGGTTTCGGAATTTAATCTTGACGATGACCTACTCTCACATGGGGAAACCCCACACTACCATCGGCGATGCATCGTTTCACTGCTGAGTTCGGGATGGGATCAGGTGGTTCCAATGCTCTATGGTCGTCAAGAAATTCGGGTACTGAACCGTTTTTCAACGTTTCAGCAAATTGGGTATGTGACAGCTTTCGGTGTTTTGTGAGCGTCGAACTTTCGGTTCATTGCGTCTTCACACACCGCAATCTGATGCTCTTTCGAGTAGTCAAATTGCTTGGGTGTTATATGGTCAAGCCTCACGGGCAATTAGTATTGGTTAGCTCAACGCCTCACAGCGCTTACACACCCAACCTATCAACGTCGTAGTCTTCGACGGCCCTTCAGGGRRCTCAAGGYYCCAGTGAGATCTCATCTTGAGGCAAGTTTCCCGCTTAGATGCTTTCAGCGGTTATCTTTTCCGAACATAGCTACCCGGCAATGCCACTGGCGTGACAACCGGAACACCAGAGGTTCGTCCACTCCGGTCCTCTCGTACTAGGAGCAGCCCCTCTCAAATCTCAAACGTCCACGGCAGATAGGGACCGAACTGTCTCACGACGTTCTAAACCCAGCTCGCGTACCACTTTAAATGGCGAACAGCCATACCCTTGGGACCGGCTTCAGCCCCAGGATGTGATGAGCCGACATCGAGGTGCCAAACACCGCCGTCGATATGAACTCTTGGGCGGTATCAGCCTGTTATCCCCGGAGTACCTTTTATCCGTTGAGCGATGGCCCTTCCATACAGAACCACCGGATCACTAAGACCTACTTTCGTACCTGCTCGACGTGTCTGTCTCGCAGTCAAGCGCGCTTTTGCCTTTATACTCTACGACCGATTTCCGACCGGTCTGAGCGCACCTTCGTACTCCTCCGTTACTCTTTAGGAGGAGACCGCCCCAGTCAAACTACCCACCATACACTGTCCTCGATCCGGATAACGGACCTGAGTTAGAACCTCAAAGTTGCCAGGGTGGTATTTCAAGGTTGGCTCCACGCGAACTGGCGTCCACGCTTCAAAGCCTCCCACCTATCCTACACAAGCAAATTCAAAGTCCAGTGCAAAGCTATAGTAAAGGTTCACGGGGTCTTTCCGTCTAGCCGCGGATACACTGCATCTTCACAGCGATTTCAATTTCACTGAGTCTCGGGTGGAGACAGCGCCGCCATCGTTACGCCATTCGTGCAGGTCGGAACTTACCCGACAAGGAATTTCGCTACCTTAGGACCGTTATAGTTACGGCCGCCGTTTACCGGGGCTTCGATCAAGAGCTTCGCGTTAGCTAACCCCATCAATTAACCTTCCGGCACCGGGCAGGCGTCACACCCTATACGTCCACTTTCGTGTTTGCAGAGTGCTGTGTTTTTAATAAACAGTCGCAGCGGCCTGGTATCTTCGACCGGCGTGGGCTTACGSAGYAARTSCTTCACCCTCACCGGCGCACCTTCTCCCGAAGTTACGGTGCCATTTTGCCTAGTTCCTTCACCCGAGTTCTCTCAAGCGCCTTGGTATTCTCTACCCAACCACCTGTGTCGGTTTGGGGTACGGTTCCTGGTTACCTGAAGCTTAGAAGCTTTTCTTGGAAGCATGGCATCAACCACTTCGTCACCCARAGGGTAACTCGTCATCAGCTCTCGGCCTTARRATCCCGGATTTACCTAAGATYYCAGCCTACCACCTTAAACTTGGACAACCAACGCCAAGCTGGCCTAGCCTTCTCCGTCCCTCCATCGCAATAACCAGAAGTACAGGAATATTAACCTGTTTTCCATCGACTACGCTTTTCAGCCTCGCCTTAGGGACCGACTAACCCTGCGTCGATTAACGTTGCGCAGGAAACCTTGGTCTTTCGGCGTGGGTGTTTTTCACACCCATTGTCGTTACTCATGTCAGCATTCGCACTTCTGATACCTCCAGCAAGCTTCTCAACTCACCTTCACAGGCTTACAGAACGCTCCTCTACCGCATCATCCKAAGATGATACCCGTAGCTTCGGTGTATGGTTTGAGCCCCGTTACATCTTCCGCGCAGGCCGACTCGACTAGTGAGCTATTACGCTTTCTTTAAAGGGTGGCTGCTTCTAAGCCAACCTCCTAGCTGTCTAAGCCTTCCCACATCGTTTCCCACTTAACCATAACTTTGGGACCTTAGCTGACGGTCTGGGTTGTTTCCCTTTTCACGACGGACGTTAGCACCCGCCGTGTGTCTCCCATGCTCGGCACTTGTAGGTATTCGGAGTTTGCATCGGTTTGGTAAGTCGGGATGACCCCCTAGCCGAAACAGTGCTCTACCCCCTACAGTGATACATGAGGCGCTACCTAAATAGCTTTCGAGGAGAACCAGCTATCTCCGAGCTTGATTAGCCTTTCACTCCGATCCACAGGTCATCCGCTAACTTTTCAACGGTAGTCGGTTCGGTCCTCCAGTCAGTGTTACCTAACCTTCAACCTGCCCATGGATAGATCGCCCGGTTTCGGGTCTATTCCCAGCGACTAGACGCCCTATTAAGACTCGCTTTCGCTACGCCTCCCCTATTCGGTTAAGCTCGCCACTGAAAATAAGTCGCTGACCCATTATACAAAAGGTACGCAGTCACCCAACAAAGTGGGCTCCCACTGCTTGTACGCATACGGTTTCAGGATCTATTTCACTCCCCTCTCCGGGGTTCTTTTCGCCTTTCCCTCACGGTACTAGTTCACTATCGGTCAGTCAGTAGTATTTAGCCTTGGAGGATGGTCCCCCCATATTCAGACAAAGTTTCTCGTGCTCCGTCCTACTCGATTTCATGACCAAGAGATTTTCGCGTACAGGGCTATCACCCACTATGGCCGCACTTTCCAGAGCGTTCCGCTAATCTCAAAGCCACTTAAGGGCTRGTCCCCGTTCGCTCGCCACTACTAAGGGAATCTCGGTTGATTTCTTTTCCTCAGGGTACTTAGATGTTTCAGTTCCCCTGGTTCGCCTCTTGCACCTATGTATTCAGTACAAGATAACCATCTTATGATGGCTGGGTTCCCCCATTCAGACATCTCCGGATCAAAGTCTGTTTGCCGACTCCCCGAAGCTTTTCGCAGGCTACCACGTCTTTCA
>NZ_JBGCUL010000173.1:0-7194 GCF_054177685.1 Pseudomonas sp. P5_A2_2 | reverse complement strand
TGTGATGGCCTCATCGCGAGCAAGCTCGCTCCCACAGGTTTCCCACAGTTTTTTTGCAAATCAGGTTAGCCGGTGTCTTATCAGCGGCACCCTTTGCCGGACGGGGCTCGGGTATACTCGCGCGTTTTGTGATGCCCTGCTGGCGTCACGGCTGAGATGTGAAGCGTCATGCAATGCGCACTTACGATTTGTCGGTGCAGCATCGCGGGTTCTGAACCAGCCTTGCAGGGATGTTTCGGTGATTTTTGGAGTTTCTATGCTCGAACAGGCTCAACGCGTCCTCAAGGACATCTTCGGCTACGACAGTTTCCGTGGCCGCCAGGGTGCAATCATTGAGCGTGTGGCCAGTGGTGGCGATGCCCTGGTCCTGATGCCTACCGGTGGCGGCAAGTCCTTGTGTTTCCAGGTCCCGGCGCTGTTGCGCGAAGGCCTGGCGGTGGTGGTCTCGCCGCTGATCGCACTGATGGACGACCAGGTCGCCACCCTCGAAGAGCTGGGGGTGGCCGCCGCCGCGTTGAACTCCACCCTCAGCGCCGAGCAGCAGCGCGACCTCGCCGCCCGTATCCGCCGCGGTGAAGTGAAAATGCTCTATCTGGCACCGGAACGACTGGTCCAGCCGCGCATGCTGTCATTTCTGCAGGGGCTGGACATCGCCTTGTTCGCCATCGACGAAGCACACTGCGTGTCGCAATGGGGCCACGATTTCCGTCCGGAATACCTGCAACTGGGCCAGTTGGCGGAAATGTTCCCCGATGTACCGCGCATCGCCCTGACCGCCACGGCCGACAAGCGCACCCGGGAAGAAATCGTCACCCGTTTGCACCTGCAAGACGCCGAGCGCTTCCTGTCGAGCTTCGACCGGCCGAACATTTTTTATCGCATCGTGCCCAAGGAGCAGCCGCGCAAGCAGTTGCTGGCGTTCCTCGCCGAGCGCCGTAGCGATGCCGGCATCGTGTATTGCCTGTCGCGCAAGAAAGTCGAGGAAGTCGCCGCGTTCCTCAGCGAACAAGGCTTTCCGGCGCTGCCGTACCACGCTGGTCTGCCCAACGATATGCGGGCCTACCATCAGAAACGCTTCCTCAATGAGGAAGGCCTGATCATGGTTGCGACGGTGGCGTTCGGCATGGGCATCGACAAGCCCAACGTGCGTTTTGTCGCCCACCTCGATCTACCGAAATCCCTTGAAGCCTACTATCAGGAAACCGGTCGTGGCGGCMGTGACGGTCTGCCGGCGGATGCCTGGATGGCCTACGGCCTGCAAGACGTGGTGATGCTCAAGCAGATGCTGCAGAACTCCGAAGGCGACGAGCGCCACAAGCGCCTGGAGCAGCACAAGCTAGACGCCATGCTCTCGCTGTGCGAAGAAACCCGCTGCCGTCGGCAAACGCTGCTGGCCTACTTCGACGAAGACATGCCCGAGCCTTGCGGCCATTGCGACAACTGYGTCGACGGCGTGCAGACCTGGGATGCCACCGAGCCTGCGCGTCAGGCGCTGTCGGCGATCTACCGCACCGGTCAGCGCTACGGGGTCGGGCACCTGGTGGATGTACTGCTCGGCAAGGACAACGAAAAGGTCCGCAATTTCGGTCATCAGCATCTGTCGGTGTTTGGAGTCGGCAAGGCGAGGGCCGAAGGCGAGTGGCGCTCCCTGTTCCGCCAATTGGTGGCTCGCGGGCTGGCCGATGTCGACCATGAGGGCTATGGCGGACTGCGCCTGAGCGACAGTTGCCGGCCGTTGCTCAAGGGCGAAGTGACCCTGGAGCTGCGCCGCGACCTCAAGGCGCAAACCGTGGCGAAAAGCAGCAAGAGCCAGGCGAGCCAGCTGGTCCGTGGCGAGGAGCGCGAACAATGGGAAGCCTTGCGCGCCCTGCGACGCAAGCTCGCCGAAGAACATGGCGTACCGCCGTACGTCATCTTTCCCGACTCGACCCTGCTGGAGATGCTGCGCAGCCAGCCGACTTCTCTGGCGGAAATGGCCCGGGTCAGCGGCGTCGGCGCGCGCAAGCTGGAGCGCTACGGCGAGGCCTTCCTCGAGGTGCTCGGCGGCCAGGTCGAGGCGCCGAAAGCGGTGGCCGACGTGCGTCACGAACTGATCACTCTGGCGCGGGCCGGGATGACGCCGGTGCAGATCGCCGGTCAGTTGCAGTGCTCGGAAAAGAACGTCTACACCATGCTGGCCGAAGCGATTGGCAAGCAGCAGTTGTCGTTGGAACAGGCACTGGATCTGCCTGAAGACCTGATGGGTGAAGTGCAGGACGCCTTTCTCGACGGCGAAGGCGAATTGCCGGCGGTTTCCGAAATCGCCGCATTGTTCGCGGGCAGGGTACCGGAAGGGGTTTTGTACTGCGTTCGTGCTGCCTTGCAGTCGGAGTTCGAGATTTGAGACATCTGTAGCGCTGATGTAACGATTCAGTACAGATCAAGCCTTGCCTCAAGTCGAGGCTCATGCTTAGCTGACTAATAATTAGTTTTTATTTATTTCAGTCTAATCTTGAGTGTTTTATGCCGTTAACCGATCAACACCGCTTTGGCATGCAATTGGCCCAGATGTCCCGCGGCTGGCGTGCCGAACTGGACCGCCGTCTGGCGGGCATGGGCTTGTCCCAGGCGCGCTGGCTGGTGCTGCTGCACCTGGCACGTTTCGATGAAGCACCGACCCAGCGAGAACTGGCACAAAGCGTCGGCGTCGAAGGCCCGACCCTGGCCCGTTTACTCGACAGCCTGGAAAGCCAGGGCCTGGTGCAACGCCAGGCCGTGCTGGAAGACCGTCGGGCAAAGAAAATCGTGCTCTGCGCGCCGGCGCGTCCCCTGATCGAACAAATTGAAACCATTGCCACGCAACTGCGTCACGAACTGTTCGAAGGCGTCGATGAAGCGGACTTGAAGGTGTGCATGCGGGTTCACGGGCACATCCTGGGCAACCTTGAAAAGTCTTGAGGCATAACCGAACGCCAGGTTTTTGAGAGACCGCATTGGGCAAACTATAAGAACTACTCGGCGATATCGTGTTCGTAACGGATGTACGAATGCGTACGGGTAGTTTCTGTAGATCTCAAGGATGCTCATGCTCAAGTGTTGGCGATTGGTTTTACGCGGTGGTTCTCAGTGGTTACTGGCCGGGGCCGCTGTCACTTATTCGGCATGGGCGCCTGCGCTGGGCCTGGGTGAAATCACCCTGCATTCGGCGCTGAATCAACCGCTGCGTGCCGATATCGCACTGGTGGATGCGGCTGGC
Source organism: Pseudomonas sp. P5_A2_2 (assembly GCF_054177685.1). Taxonomy (NCBI): domain Bacteria; kingdom Pseudomonadati; phylum Pseudomonadota; class Gammaproteobacteria; order Pseudomonadales; family Pseudomonadaceae; genus Pseudomonas; species Pseudomonas sp. P5_A2_2. The sequence goes on along the minus strand of NZ_JBGCUL010000173.1, from coordinate 3,959 downwards.
CTTGAGGAGAACGAACTGTCGGTGAGCCTGGCAACGGCAGACGAGTTCAGCCGTGCCGGGGTCGACCGGGTATTTTTCCTCGATAACCTGAAGTTCACTCCGGTCCTGCGTGGTAATCGCAGCGTTATCCAGGTGACCTCCAGCAAGCCGGTCAGTGAACCCTTCCTGAATTTTCTCGTGCAGATCAATCAGCCTAATGGGCGATTGCTGCGTGAGTACACGGTGCTGATCGATCCTCCGGGTGCGCCAGGCGTTGTTCCCGCCGCCGATGAACCGGTTTTCCGGTCCCCGACGTCCGCATTCCCCCGTGTCCAACCGGACATGGCGCCGTCACCCGTGACAAAGACGACGCCAGAACCGGACGTCGCCGTGGTTGATCCCGCTGTCGAACAACTGGCCGCCAGCACCCTGCAAAACCACTCGCTGCAAACCACTGTCGATGAGCTCAATGCGAAGCTTCAAAGCCAGGATGAGCTGATCGCCGACCAGAAAAAACAGTTGGCTGAACTGCACACCCAACTGGCGGAGCTCAAGAAGGTAAAGACGCAACCCGTTGCTTCCGATGCGGTGACGCCACCCCCCGCCATTGCTGAAAACCCCGGGATTGGCTGGCTGCCGATTGCCGGCGTGTCAGCGCTGATGGCGTTGCTGTCGCTGGGCTGGTTTTTTCGCCGCTGGCAGCATCGAGACACAGTGTCAGAGGCTGTGCCGTCGCAGCATGAACCGCTGGCTGAGCTCTTTACCGAGCCAGTGATGTGGCCCCCCGTCATGCAACCGGCCGCAGTGCATCGCGGCGGGGTGCCGGCCAACGATGAGCTTGAACGGGTCGATAGCCGTCATTCCATCCCGGTCGCTGCTGCGGTGGCAGTGGTTGCGGATTTGGCGATGTCTGGCGAATCCGTCGCTGACGATGAGTACCGGCTCAACCTGGAGGAGTTGTCCATGGTGTCGAGTTGGGACGTGATCAGCCCAAACGAGAACCAGCAGTCGGCTGCTCTGGCCATGATCGAGCCTGCGTTCGAATTGGAGGCGCAACCCGCTTCGCCGTCCCGGCAGCCTCCGGTCGGGCTATCATAGCGGCGTCGTCAAACTCTGGAGTTACGCCCCATCATGACCGTCAGCAAACCGGAAATTGTCATCACCTATTGCACGCAATGCCAGTGGCTGTTGCGTGCGGCCTGGCTGGCCCAGGAACTGCTCAGCACCTTTGGTGATGACCTGGGCAAAGTCTCCCTGGTGCCAGGCACTGGCGGGGTCTTTCATATTTACTGTGACGCCGTGCAGATCTGGGAACGCAAGGCGGACGGTGGCTTTCCTGAGGCCAAAGTGCTCAAGCAGCGGGTCCGTGATCAGATCGACCCGGACCGCGACCTGGGGCACAACGACCGCACTCAGTGAGACGCGGCCTCGGCTGTAACGGCTTTCTTGCTTGTGCCAGTCGAGAACCTGCTGGACACCACAATCGCCACAATGATCAGCGCGCCCCCCAGCAACATGCGCAGGGTGGGGTTTTCGTTGAACAGTAGCCACGCGACGGTGATGCCGTAGACCGGCTCCAGGGCGAACACCACGGCGGCGGTGCGTGCCTTGATCACCGCGAGGCTGGCGACGAACAGGCTGTGGGCGACACCGGTACAGAACACACCGAGCAGGCCGATCCACAGCCAGTCGATGGCACGCACTTCGCTCAATTGAGGCGCCGCCACCGGCAGCAGGCACAGGGCAACCACCACGTTCTGGCACAGCGCTGCCTGCACGGGCGGGACGCGCCCGGAGCTGGCACGGTTGGTCAGCGACAACAGGGCGAACAACAACCCGGAACCCACGGCCCACAGCAGACCTGTGGTGGCGCCGCTGGCCAGGTCAAAATCAGGTGTGACCAGCACCAGCCCGATACTCACCAGCAGCACCAGCACGATCTCATTGGCGCGAATGCGCTCGCGGAAGATCAGCCCTTCGAGGATCACGGTAAAGGCCGGGAAACTGGCGAAGCCAAGCGTCGCAATCGCCACGCCTGCTACTTTCACCGCAATGAAGAAACTCACCCAGTGCCCGGCCAGCAACAAGCCGCTGAGCAGCAGTCGACGCCAGTCCACGGCCTCGAGTTTCTGCCAGCGCGTCTGGCTGGCGAACCGTGCAAAAAACGCCAGCGCGAGCACGGCAAAAGCGGCGCGGCCGAAAACGATGATCGCCGGTGACGCGGCGGCCAGTTTGCCGAACACGCCGGTCAGACCGAACATCAATGCGCCGATATGCAAGGCGCCAAGGGCGGTACGGGGAGTCATTGCAATCCTTGACGACAAATGAACAGAGGCATCATTGAAGCGCGTAATCGCCCATCAAGTCTGTCGGCAAACTAGCGATTTTTGTCGCCAGCCTCGCGCCGCAGTTTCCCGGGCGATGCCCCGAACTCGCGCAACACCGTCGCCGCAAAGGCACTCTGGGAGCTATAGCCGACGCGGCTGGCAATCTCGCCGATGGGCAGCGCCGAGTTGCGCAGCAAGCCCACCGCGATGTGCAGGCGTCGGCTGCGGATGTAGTCCATCGGCGTCTGCCCGCATTCGGCGACGAATCGAGCATGCAATCGGGCACTGGAAAGGCCAGCCACCCGGGCCAGATCGGCCACTTGCAGTGGGTACGCCGCGTACTGATCGATGTGTGCATTCAGCGCGGCATAGGGCAGGCGCCGGCCGCCGACGGCCTCGGGCCTGGCGTTATTGAGACTGGCCAGTAGCAGCACCGCGCCTTGTTGTGCAATCAGCGGATCATCGACCGGACTGTTCGCCAGCCAACTGACCAATTGGCTTTGCCCGGCATCCAGTGACAGGCGGCCGGCGTTGTCGAGCAAGCGCCGGCTGGACTCGGCGTGATCGCCCAACGACTGGGCAACCCATTGTTCGCCGGGCACATCCAGCACCAGGCAGCGGCTGCCATTGGGGCTGCCGCACGCATGATGAGCGCCTGACGGTATCACCACGAAACTCTGCTGCACCACCTGACTGCCACGGCCGTCAACCTCGAAATCCAGGGCGCCCGAAAGCCCGAACACCAATTGCGCGTGGTCGTGGCTGTGGACGATCAGGTCGTGGCTGTATTGGCGGAGCGTGAGGATCGGTCTCATCGCGGGTCTCCCGTATCAGGCCGCCAGTCTACACCCGGGCAGGCTGATAAGCGCTGTCACACGACTGACTTGGTGCTGTCATGGACCATTAACTCGACCAGCGCAAACTTTACAAAACATGTCCAGAGGGTTGCCCATGACCAGCGCCGAGGTTGCCAAACCCACCCGTAAGCAACGTGTGCGGACGCTATGGATTTCCGACGTGCATTTGGGCACGAGGGACTGTCAGGCTGAACACCTGTCGCAGTTTCTCAAGGGTTATCACGCAGACAAGATCTATCTGGTCGGCGACATCATCGACGGCTGGAAACTGCGCGGCGGCATGTACTGGCCGCAAGCGCATACCAACGTGATCCGTCGCCTGTTGACCATGAGCAAGCGTGGCACCGAGGTGATCTATGTCACCGGCAACCACGACGAATTCCTGCGCCGTTATTCGAAACTGATCCTGGGCAATATCCAGTTGGTGGACGAAGCAGTGCACGTCACCGCCGACGGCCGGCATCTGCTGGTAATCCATGGCGACCAGTTCGATGTGATCACCCGTTACCATCGCTGGCTGGCCYTTCTCGGTGACTCGGCCTACGAATTCACCCTGACCCTCAACCGCTGGCTCAATCATTGGCGCGCACGATATGGCTACGGCTACTGGTCGCTGTCGGCCTACCTCAAGCACAAGGTGAAAACAGCGGTCAGCTTCATCAGCGACTTCGAAGAAGCCATCGCCCATGAATGCGTCAAACGCGAACTGCACGGCGTGGTGTGCGGGCACATTCACCATGCCGAGATTCGCAAGGTCGGCGAGGTGGACTACCTCAATTGCGGCGACTGGGTGGAG
>NZ_JBGCUL010000172.1:0-7224 GCF_054177685.1 Pseudomonas sp. P5_A2_2 | reverse complement strand
GGTCAGCGCAGCCCACGGTGGCCAGCGCAATATCATGGCGGCAGCCTGGGCCATGCCGCTCGATTTCGAACCACCGAAAATTGCCGTGGTGCTGGACAAGTCCACCTGGACTCGCCAGTTGCTGGAGGCCTCGGRCACTTTTGTACTGAACGTTCCGTGCGCTGCCCAGGCCGACATTGTGCAGACCGTCGGTTCGACCTCCGGCCTGGAGTTGACCCAGGGCCAGGGGCGCGACAAGTTTGAGACCTACGACTTGCAGACGTTCACCGGCGAGTCGGTTGATGCGCCGATGCTCGAAGGCTGCGTGGCCTGGCTGGAATGTCGCCTGTTGCCGGAGCCGAACAACCACCAGCAGTACGATCTGTTCCTGGCCGAAGTGATTGCCGCCCAGGCTGACGAGCGCGTGTTCAGCGAAGGCCGCTGGCACTTCGACGGGCAAGATGCCTTGCGCACCTTGCACCACGTGGCGGGCGGGCACTTCCTGACCATTGGCGAGCCGGTGGACGGCAAGATCTTGCAGGTGTAAACCGGTCAGCGCTCATATCCACACATCATTCTCGGCCGTGCGCTCACCACCTTCACTGCCGGTGTTGAGCACGCCCTTGGGTTCGATCAGCAGGAGTTTTACCTCCTGCTCGGCACTGGGCTTGTGCTCGACGCCTTTGGGCACCACGTACATTTCCCCGGCGTTCACCAGCACGTGGCCATCGCGAAAATCGATGCGCAGCCGGCCTTCGAGCACGATGAAGGTTTCGTCGGTATCGAGGTGGTCGTGCCAGATAAAGTCCCCCAGCAGCTTCACCACCTTGAACTGGTAGTCGTTCATTTCGGCGATGACCCGGGGCGACCAGTGGGAATAGATCCGGCTGATTTTTTCAGCGAAGTTCAGGCTTTCGTAAGCGTTCATGAAACAGCTCTCGCGGTGGTTGGTGAACTCACGATAGCCAGCGACTCCATGCGCTTCTTGTACGATTGTGCGTGGCTCAACGGCGCTGCATGTTCAGCCAGCGCGCTGGCGGCAGGCCGTAGGTTTTGCGAAATTGCCGAGTCATGTGGCTCTGGTCGGTGAAGCCGGCGATCAGCGCGGCGCTGACCAGCGTCTGCCCCTGAATCAGTAGCGCGCGGGCCATGTCCAGGCGGCGCATGGTCAGGTAACGATAGGGGCTGGTGCCGAACAACAGGCGAAAATCCCGGGACAGGCTCCAGCGATCCCGACCACTGTGTTGCGCCAGTTCATCCAGGGTCACGGTGCGGTCCAGGGCACCGTGGATGTATTCCCGCGCACGCTGCGCGGCCACGTAATCGAAGCCCGAGCGTTTGCCCGGCGCACCGCAAACCGTGCTCATGGCTTGCGCCAGATCGAACAGCGCATCCTGTTCTTCCAGTGGATCGAGCGGGCAATCCAGGCTGCGCAGCAACGCCCCCGTGGCGGCGAACAGGCGGGGATCGTTCGACAGCCCGGTCTTGATGAACGGCAGCGGTTGCCCGCCGAGCATCTGCTGGATGAGCGCCGGTTCGATGTACATCATCCGGTACTGGAAACCGGATTCGGTGCCGGCCTCGCCATCGTGGGCTTCGTCCGGGTGCAGCACGATCGTTGCGCCCGGCAGGCTGTGACGCCAGCCACCGCGATACTGAAAACTCTGCACCCCGGCCAGGGTGTGGCCGATGGCATAGGTGTCGTGGCGGTGAAGGTCGTAGCCATGGCCGGCAAAAAACGCCTCGAAACGCTGCAGCCCGCCGACATCGGGCGCACGAAGGAACCAGTCATTGCGAGACGGACGCTTGGCCATGGTGATGATCGTCTTGAGCTTGATGCGCAACACGGTAACCCAGTCAGCGGTTCCCTGTCTTCTGATCGGAAGGGGACATGTGCGCTAGAAAACCAAGGGCAAATACTGCACTGTGGGGCGCATTCTCTATAGGTCGTTTTTATTTGTCAGGATGAGGCCAGGTCATGAGCAAGCTGCGCGTGGGGATCATTTTCGGGGGCCGTTCCGCCGAGCATGAGGTGTCGTTGCAGTCGGCGAAAAACATCGTCGATGCGCTGGATCGTTCACGCTTCGAGCCGGTGCTGATCGGCATCGACAAACAAGGCCACTGGCACCTTAACGACCCTTCCAACTTTTTGCTGAACCAGGAAAACCCGGCGCTCATCGCCCTCAACCAGTCCAATCGTGAACTGGCGGTGGTGCCGGGCAAAGCCAGCCAGCAATTGGTGGAAACTTCCAGCCAGGAAATGCTCGGCCACGTCGATGTGATCTTCCCGATTGTCCACGGCACCCTCGGTGAGGACGGTTGCCTGCAAGGTTTGCTGCGCATGGCCGATCTGCCGTTTGTCGGCTCCGATGTGCTCGGCTCGGCTGTGTGCATTGACAAGGACATCAGCAAGCGCCTGCTGCGCGATGCCGGCCTGGCCGTGACGCCGTTCGTGACATTGACCCGCGCCACGGCGGCGCGTACCGGGTTTGCCGAGGTTCGGTCCCGGCTCGGTTTGCCCCTGTTCGTCAAACCGGCAAACCAGGGCTCTTCCGTGGGTGTGAGCAAGGTCGCCGACGAGGCCGAATACACCGCAGCGGTGGAACTGGCCTTGAGTTTCGATACCAAGGTGTTGATCGAATCTGCCGTCAGCGGTCGTGAGATTGAGTGCGCGGTACTCGGCAATGAAGACGCCATCGCCAGTGGCTGCGGCGAGATCGTGGTGCGCAGCGGATTTTATTCCTACGACAGCAAGTACATCGACGACGCGGCTGCTGAAGTGGTGGTGCCGGCCAATATCAGCGTCGAGGCCAGCGAGCGCATCCGCGCCCTGGCCGTCGAAGCGTTCCAGGTACTGGGCTGCTCCGGCCTGGCCCGCGTCGATGTATTCCTGACCGACAGCGGCGAAGTGCTGATCAACGAAATCAACTCGCTGCCCGGCTTCACCCGCATCAGCATGTACCCGAAACTGTGGCAGGCCACCGGTATGACCTACAGCGAGCTGGTGACGCGACTGATCGAGCTGGCGCTGGAAAAACACCAGGTTCGGCAGGGGTTGAAGATCAGTCGATAAGCGACTTGCTCATAAACAAAGGGCCTACCCACCGGTAAGCCCTTTCTCATCCCCGCGTACGACTCAATCCCCCAGCGCTTGCCCCTCACGCCGCGGATCGGCGCCGCCTGTCAGCGACGCTTTGCCTTGGGCGTCCTTGACCCGAACAATCGCCTGGGTCCCGCTGGTCATGTCGATTTCGCTCACGCTGTGCCCTTTGTCTTTCAGCGCCTGAATCAGCGACGGGCTGAATTGCCCCTGTTCCAGTTCGGTCGGGCCGTTGCGGCTGCCGAAGTTGGGCAGGTTGATGGCGGCTTGCGCATCGAGGTTCCAGTCGAGCAGGCCGATGGTGGATTTGGCCACGTATTCGATGATTTGCGAGCCGCCGGGGGAGCCGACGGTGGCGAGGAATTCGCCGCTCTGGCGGTCGAAGATCAGGGTCGGGGCCATGGAGGAGCGCGGGCGTTTGCCGGGTTCGACGCGGTTGGCGACTTTTTGCCCATTTTCCTCGGGGATGAACGAGAAGTCGGTCATCTCGTTGTTGAGTAGAAAGCCCTGAACCATGATGTGCGAGCCGAACGCCGATTCGATGGTGGTGGTCATCGACACGGCACCGCCTGCGTCATCGACGGCCACCACTTGCGAGGTGGAAATCCGCAGGGGCGAACGGTCCGGTGCATAGGCCATCTGAATGCCCGGCGGAGTGCCAGGTTTGGCCGTGCCCATGCTGCGTTCACCGATCAGAGCGGCGCGGCTGGCCAGGTAAGCCGGGTCGACCAGGCCTTTGACCGGCACGGGGACGAAGTCAGTATCGGCGACGTACTGAGCGCGGTCGGCGTAGGCCAGGCGTTCGGCTTCGGCGATCAGGTGCACGGCTTGCGGGTCGGGTTCGATGCCGGCCGGGGCCATGGTTTTGACCGGTTTCAGCGGTGCCAGTGCCAGGCGCTTGTCGCGAGTCTCCAGGGCTTGCAGCGTGCCGAGGATCTGGGCCACTGCGATCCCGCCCGACGACGGCGGCGGCATGCCGCAGACTTGCCAGCGCTTGTAGTCGGTGCACAGCGGCGCGCGTTCCTTGGCCTGGTAGTTGGCGAGGTCAGTCAGCGACAGGCTTCCGGGATTGGTGTGGCCCTGAACCTTGGCCGCGATTTCCTCGGCGACCGGGCCTTTGTACAGGGCATCCGGGCCTTCATGGGCGATGCGTTTGAACACAGCGGCCAGCGCCGGGTTCTTCAAGTTTGTGCCGACGGCTTTTGGGCTGCCATCGGCATTGCGCAAGTAAGCCATCATTTCCGGCGAGCGTGGCATGGACGAATCCGCGGCGATCAACTGATGCAGGCGTGGCGAAATGGCGAAGCCTTGCTCGGCGAGCCGGATGGCCGGTTCAAACAGTTGTGCCCAGGGCAGGCGCCCGTGTTTTTGATGGGCCAGTTCCAGGGCGCGCAATACGCCGGGCGTGCCTACCGAGCGACCACCGATTTGCGCCTGGGTGAACCCCATCGGTTGTCCGTTGGCTTGCAKGAAAAGCTTCTCGGTAGCACCGGCCGGGGCGGTTTCACGGCCATCGTAGGTGCGCACGGCTTTGCCATCCCAGAGTACGATCAATGCGCCGCCACCGATGCCGGAAGACTGTGGCTCGACCAACGTCAACACCGCTTGCATCGCAATCGCCGCGTCGATGGCCGAGCCGCCCCGGCGCAGCATCTCCCGCCCGGCTTCGGCCGCTAGCGGGTTGGCCGCCGCCGCCATGTATTTCTCGGCGTGTTGAGTTTTCAGGTCGGTGCGGAAACCGGAGGCGCTTTCCGGTGCGAGCGGTAGCGTCGGGACTGAAGCGTTGTTGCACGCGGCCAGGGTCAAGGCGCTGGCGAGCAGAACCAGAGCTGGCAGGCGATAGCGGCGCAAAGGGAAGGTTGAGAACACGTGGGGGTACTCCGTCCGTTGGATCTACGATCAGCCGACTTTATCGGCCGACCGGGAGGGACGCAAACCAGGTCCCACGGCCCCGATGTTTTTGTCCTTCATCAATGGCGGGATTTTCTGTAGGGTCATTGCCAACAGGCAGGCCAGAAAATCAACAAGAGGCAGACATGCAAACCGAGTTTCCCACCCAGCCCAGCTATCGCACCCAGCGTGAACAATTCCTGGCCGCCGCGACCACGGCAGGCGCAACGCTGACGGAGTATCCACACCCGCTCAAAGGACCGTTCGGCGAGCCGCTGAGTACCGATGTGGCGGTGCTGGGTGATCCGGGCGCCAAGCGGCTGCTGATCGCGTTGAGCGGCACTCACGGGGTCGAAGGCTTCTATGGTTCGGGCTGCCAGATCAAATGGCTGCAGGAGTTGGGCAAGCGGTCCCTGCCAGCGGATGTCGCCGTGGTCATGATCCATGCCATCAACCCCTGGGGCATGGCGTGGTTGCGCCGGGTCAACGAAGACAACATTGACCTGAACCGCAATCACCTGGACTTCCAGCGCCCGCTGCCGGACAACCAGGCCTACAACGCCCTGCATGAAATCTATGCCTGCCCGCAGTTGCACGGTCCGCAGCGTGAGCGTGCCGATGCCTTGCTCGACGAACAGATTCGCTTGCACGGCTGGCCGGCAGTMATGTCGATTGTCGAGGGCGGTCAGCATGCTCATCCCGACGGCCTGTTTTTCGGCGGGCTGGCGCCGAGCTGGTCGAACCGCACGCTGCACCGGATCGTGCAAAAGCACGTGACCCATGCCGAGGTTGCCATGTGTTTCGACTTGCACACGGGCGCCGGCGAGTACGGTCATCCGATGTTGTTGACCATCACCGAGTCCGTTTATCCAGCGCTGTCAGATGCGCAGGCGATTTACGGTCCGTGGCTCTACAGCCTGCAAACCGGTGCCGACACCGTCAGCGAAACCGGCGTGGCGGCAACGGCCACCGGCTACACCTCGCAGGCGCTGATCAATGCGCTGCCGCAGGTACGGCTGATGCCGTTTGTCATTGAATGCGGGACTTATCCGGGGCCGGAGGTTCACCGGCATCTGCGCGATGACCACTGGCTGCATCTGTACGGCAACCCGAATGATGCAACAGGGCGCGAGATCAAGCTGAATCTGCTCGAGCAGTTCTATCCCGCCGACAGCGATTGGCAGGCGATGGTCTGGCTGCGCACCTGGCAGATCTGGGAGCGGGCGTTGTCGGCATTACCGACGGTTCGCGTCTGATCGAGACGCGCATGCGGTGCAGGATTTCCCTGTCACCGCAGCGCATTTTTTCGAGGCATAAAAAAACGGCCTACCTTGCGGTAAGCCGTTTTTAGTACTTGGTGGCTACACAGGGACTTGAACCCCGGACCCCAGCATTATGAATGCTATGCTCTAACCAACTGAGCTATGTAGCCAAGTGGCGCGCATTATTCACCGGTAACGGGGATGCGTCAAGCATAAATCTAAAATATTTCTCTGCGCTTTCAACCRTTTATCAAAATCTATCCTCTGAGCTGGGGTGAAGGGCAGCGCTGGAACCAGCGGCTGGCCTGTTCGTACGCGTGCGCCAGTTGCAGGACAGCGAAGTCGGCCTGGTGTCTGCCGATGATTTGCAGGCCCATGGGCAGGCCGCTGGCGTTGAAGCCGACCTGTACGTTAGCCACCGGGCAGCCGGACAAGGTGCCGGGAATCACCACCTCCATCCAGCGGTGATAGGTGTCCATGGCCAGGCCTTCGACGGACGTGGCGTGGTTTATCGACTGGCTCAAGAGCGAACTGGAGCAGGACTTCCCGGAGGCGGTGATCCGCGCCTGAGAAGTCCTGGCGGACTCAACTCAAGCGAAAGCGCCCTGTATTGTCACTTAAGGCCTTGCTGCCGTGGCTCAGGGTATCCGCTGCCTGATTTACCGCGCGGRCCCCTTCGAGCAAGCGCACCGCCGCTTGATCGACCTGCTGGATATTGCCGCTAACCTCGTCGGCGGTACTGGCCTGTTCTTCCACAGCCGTGGCGATTTGCGCCAGGGTATCGGTGACGCTCTGCACCGCACTGGCGATTTCTCCGAGCCGTTCACCGAGGCCGGTGACCGCTTGTGCATCGCTCTCTGCCTGACTGCACGCGGCTTGCATCAGGCTGACGGCTTCATTCACCGTATTGCGCAGGCTGTCGACCGTGCYGGCAATCTGTGCGGTCGACGATTGCGTGCGTTGCGACAGGCTGCGCACTTCATCGGCCACCAC
>NZ_JBGCUL010000171.1:0-7230 GCF_054177685.1 Pseudomonas sp. P5_A2_2 | reverse complement strand
CTTCGAAGCTTATTGGAGATAATAATAATGAATTGCCGTAAAGCTGATCCCACCCTGCGCCGTGACGTCCCGTCGCGCGCTGTACACCTCACTGACTGTTGAGGTGCCGACATGAACGAAAACACTGATCGCAGCACTGATCATAAAGGCATCCAGCTGACCCGCGCCCTCAAGAGCCGGCACATCTTCATGCTGTCTTTGGGCGGCGTCATCGGCACCGGGTTGTTCATGGGCTCCGGCGTGACCATCAATCAGGGCGGCCCGGTGGGGGCGATCCTGGCTTACCTGGTCGCGGGTTTCCTGATGTACCTGGTGATGGTCTGCCTGGGCGAACTGTCGGTGCAGATGCCGGTGTCCGGATCGTTCCAGACTCACGCCACCAAATACATCGGCCCGGCCACCGGGTTCATGATCGGCTGGGTGTACTGGATGAGTTGGGCCACCACCGTGGGCCTGGAGTTCACCGCCGCCGGCATGCTGATGACCCGCTGGTTCCCGACGGTGCCGATCTGGTACTGGTCGGCGCTGTTCGTGGTGGTGCTGTTCGGTATCAATGCCATGGCCACCCGCGCTTTCGGTGAGGCGGAATACTGGTTTTCGGGGATCAAGGTCGCGGCGATTCTCGGTTTCATCGTGGTCGGCGTGCTGGTGATCTTCGGCGTCATGCCCCTGAGCAGTGGCGCACCGGCACCGATGGCGACCAATCTGATCGGCGATACGCTGTTCCCCAACGGCCTGTCGGCGGTGTTCGCGGTGATGATGACCGTGGTCTACGCGTTCCAGGGTTGCGAGATCATGGGCGTGGCCGCAGGTGAAACCGATCAGCCGGAAAAGAGCATTCCCCGCGCCGTGCGCAACGTGGTGTTCCGCGTGCTGATTTTCTACGTGCTGGCGATTATCGTGCTGTCGGCCATCGTGCCGTGGCAGYAGGCAGGCTTGATGGAAAGTCCGTTCGTGCAGGTGTTCGACATGGTCGGCATTCCCTTTGCCGCCGACCTGATGAACTTCGTGATCCTCACCGCGATCCTGTCGGTGGGCAACTCCGGCCTGTATGCCTCGACGCGCATCCTGTGGGCGATGTCAAAAACCGGCATGGCGYCGAAAAGCCTGTCGCCATTGAGCAAGCGTGGCGTGCCGCTGCGCGCCTTGAGCATCACCCTGTGCTTCGCGCTGGTGTCGCTGATGACCAGCTTCGTCGCCGCCGACACCTTGTTCATGGTGCTGATGGCCGTGAGCGGCATGTCCGGCACCGTGACCTGGATTGTCATCGCGCTGGCGCAGTACAAGTTCCGCAAGGCGTACTTGCGTGAAGGCGGCAAACTCAGCGACCTGAAATACCGTGCGCCGTGGTTCCCGGTATTGCCGCTGATGTGCATCACGCTGTGCTGCTCGCTGTTCGTGTTCCTGGCACTGGATGAAACCCAGCGTCCGTCGCTGTATTGGGGCTTTGGCTTCATTGCGCTGTGCTATGGCGCGTACTTCCTGATCCATCGCAAGCGTCAGGGCGTGTTGGCGCCGAGCTTGCCGACTGCATAACACCTCCAGATAACCGTTTCCCCTGTAGGAGCGAGCCTGCTCGCGATAGCGGTGGATCAGTCAACAGAAATGTTGAATGTGATTCCCTCATCGCGAGCAGGCTCGCTCCTACAGTTGTTTTGTGCTGGGCGTAGGTAGTTGTTCGAAGTTGTAACAGCGCCAACAGCCGTTGCTCGCCATTCTTGAAATAATTCAATAAAACCAATGTGTTGCGAAGTTTTTTGGCTTGTTACAGCCAATTTCCAAGCCGATTGCCGCCTTACTGAACACTCGTTTAGTATGGCCTCAAGTCGCATCACCTCAGACCAATCACAATAACTCGAGGATTCCCATGACCACTCAATCGTCGCTGCTCAGCCAGGTCGAAGCAGGCGTTGCCTGGATCACCCTCAATCGCACTGCCCAGCGCAATGCGCTGGACATTCCGACGCTGAAAAACCTGCACGTCTTGCTCGACGCTTACAACGCCGATCCAGCGGTGCGTGTGGTGGTGCTCACCGGCAGCGGCCGCAGCTTCTGCGCCGGCGCCGACCTCGATGAATGGGCCGACGCCGAAGCCCGTGGCGCGCTGGAAACCTACGGCTGGACCGAAACCGCCCACGCCTTGATGACCCGCCTGCACAGCCTGGAAAAACCGACCATCGCCGCCATCAATGGCACCGCCGTCGGCGCCGGGATGGACCTGACCCTGTGCTGCGACCTGCGCATCGCCGGGCAATCGGCACGCTTCAAGGCCGGCTACACCAGCATGGCCTACTCGCCGGATGCCGGCGCCAGTTGGCACCTGCCGCGTCTGATCGGCAGCGAACAGGCCAAGCGCCTGCTGTTCCTCGATGAACTGTGGGGCGCTGACCGTGCCCTCGACGCCGGTCTGGTCGGCGATGTCTGCCCCGACGAGCAACTGCTGACCGTTACCAGCGAACTCGCTGCACGCCTGGCCAGCGGCCCGACCTTTGCCTTCGCCCAGACCAAAAAACTCATGCGTGAAGGCGCCGAACGCAGCCTGCCGGAACAACTGCAAGCCGAGCTCGCCGCCGGCCTGCTTTGCGGTCGCAGCGAAGACGGCACCGAAGCCCTGCGCGCGGCCATGGAAAAACGCCCGGCACGCTTCATCGGTCGTTGATTCCCCCTACATCTCCCAGAATACGAACAACAGGTAGCGCCATGAATTTCCAACTGACCCAAGAACAAGAAATGTTGGTGGACTCGGTACGCAGCTTCGTCGAGAAGGAACTGCTGCCCTATGAAGAGCAGGTCGACCGCGCCGACGAGGTCTCCCCGGAACTGGCGGCACAGATTCGCGGCAAGGCGATTGCTGCCGGTTTCTACGCCTTCAACATGCCCGAAGAAGTGGGTGGCGGTGGCCTCGATTACCTGTCCCAGGCGCTGATCGAGCGCGAGCTGTCCAAGGTGTCCTGGGCGCTCCACGTGTTTGTCGCGCGGCCGTCGAAAATCCTCATGGCCTGCACCGGCGACCAGATCAACGACTACCTGTTGCCGTGCATCCAGGGTGAAAAGATCGACTGCTTCGCCCTGACCGAACCGGGTGCCGGCTCCGACGCCAATGCGATCAAGACCCGTGCCGTGCGTGAAGGCGATGACTTCATTCTCAACGGCAGCAAGCACTTCATCAGCCACGCCGGCCATGCCGATTTCGCCATCGTCTTCGCCGTGACCGACACCTACGAACACAACGGCAAAAAGCGCAACGCCGTGACCTCGTTCCTGGTCGACCGCAACACCCCGGGCATGACCATCCGCCGTGGACCGAAGTGCGTGAGCAACCGTGGTTATCACACCTTCGAAATGTTCTTCGACGACTGCCGCGTACCGGCCAGCAAAGTGCTGGGCGAAGTCGGCAAGGGTTGGGAGGTGGCCAACGCCTGGCTGACCGCCGGGCGGGTGATGGTCGCGGCCAACTGCGTCGGTCAGGCCCAGCGCGCACTGGACGTGTCCTTGCAGTGGGCGGCGGACCGCAAGCAATTCGGCCAGCCGATCGGTACTTACCAGGGCGTGTCGTTCAAATTGGCCGACATGGCCACGCAAATCCGCGCCGCCGAACTGCTGACCCTGCACACCGCCTGGAAAATGGACCAGGGCACCATGACCGATGGCGAGGCCGGCATGGCCAAGCTGTTCGCCAGTGAAGTGCTCGGCCGTACCGCCGATGAAGCGGTGCAGATCTTCGGCGGCATGGGCCTGATGGACGAAGGTCCGGTGGAGCGCATCTGGCGCAACGCGCGGATCGAACGGATCTGGGAAGGCACCTCGGAAATCCAGCGCCACATCATTTCCCGCGAGCTGCTGCGGCCGCTGCTGCGCTGATCGGCCCGGAGAATTCCCATGTCCCAAACCATTCGTGACAACCTCAAACGCATGCTCGCGCCGCAACACGTGGCGTTCGTCGGCGGCCGCAGCATGGCCCGCGCCCTCAAGCGCTGTGCCGAGGGCGGCTACCAAGGGCAAATGTGGCTGGTCAATCCGCAGCACGACAGCCTTGAAGGTGTGCCGTGCGTGCGCAGCGTTGCCGAGCTGCCTTGCGGCCCGGACGCCGTGTTCATCGCCACCAACCGCGAACTGACCCTGACTTGCGTCGCCGAACTGGCCGCCATCGGCGCGGGCGGCGCGATCTGCTACGCCTCAGGCTTCGCCGAGACCGGCGCCGAAGGCCAGGTCCTGCAACAGCGACTGCTCAAGGCCGCTGGCGACATGGCCTTGCTCGGCCCCAACTGCTACGGCCTGCTCGACTACCTGCACAGCTCCGCGCTGTGGCCGGTGGCCCATGGCGGCAAAGCGGTGGAGAAGGGCGTGGCGGTGCTGACCCAGAGCGGTAACTTCGCCTACAACCTGTCCATGAGCGACCGTTCGCTGCCGGTGGCCTACATGGCCTCGGTCGGCAATCAGGCGCAACTGGGTGTCGCTGAACTGATGGACGTGTTGCTCGACGAGCCGCGTGTCACCGCCATCGGCCTGCACCTCGAAGGCCTGAAGAATGTGCCGGGTTTTGCCCGTGCCGCGCACAAGGCACTGGAGAAGGGCATCCCGATCATTGCCCTGAAAACCGGCGTGTCGCAGATCGGCGCCGAACTGGCCTTGAGTCACACCAGTTCTTTGTCGGGTTCCGATGCGCTGTACGACGCACTGTTCGACCGCCTCGGGGTTATTCGCGTCAGCGGCCCGGTGAGTTTTGTCGAAACCTTGAAAGCCGCAGCCTGCGGCAACCTGCCGGCGGGTAACCGCCTGATTGCGCTGGCCTGTTCCGGTGGCGATGCCGGGCTGATTGCCGACTACGCCGAACGCAATGACCTGGGCTTGCCGAAACTCGATCAAGGACAGGTCGGCGAACTCGCGCAAGTACTGCCGACCTACGCCAACCTGGTCAACCCGCTGGATTTCACCACGGCGATCTGGGGTGACGGCGAAGCCTTGAACCGCATGCTCGACAGCGCGCTGCGCACCGAAGCCGATGCGGCGATGCTGGTGCTCGACTACCCGTCGGAGTTCACCGGCGAGCGCAAGGAATGCGACCTGCTGCTGGAGTTGTACTGCGCGGCACTGAAACGTCACGGCAAGACCGGTTTTGTCACCTCGGCCTTCCCCGAACTACTGCCGGCCCATGCCCGCGAGCGTCTGCACGCCCAAGGCGTTGCGGCGTTGCAAGGCGTTGAAGACGGCTTGGCCGCGTGGGGGCGCATCGCCGGTTATCAGCGCAACCGCCAGGCCTTGTTGGCTTTGGGCGAATCGGCACTGGTTCCGCTGTGCCCGCACGCGCTGGAAGGTGAGGGGCGTTTGCTCAATGAATGGGACTCCAAACAGGCCTTGAGAGCCTTTGGCCTGCCAACGCCAAACGGCGTATTGAGTACCCCGGACAAGGCCCTGAAGGATGCAGAAGCATTGGGCTATCCGCTGGTACTCAAAGCGGTCAGCGCACAGCTGCCACACAAGACCGAGGCCGGTGCCGTGGCGCTGAACCTCAAGGACGGCGCGGCATTGAGCGCTGCACTGGAGCAGATGCGTACCAGCATTGCCGCTTACGCCCCGGGCGTACCCTTCGATCAACTGTTGCTGGAACCCATGGCCAAGCCGCCACTGGCTGAGCTGATCGTCGGCATCAAACGCGAAAACGATTTTTGCCTGGCCTTGGTGATTGGCGCGGGCGGCATTCTGGTGGAGTTGCTCAAGGACAGTCGCAGTCTGTTGCTGCCGACCACCGACGGTGCGATCCGCAAGGCCTTGCTCAGCCTGCGCAGTGCGCCGTTGCTGCAAGGTTTCCGTGGTCGCGAGTCTGCTGACCTGGACGCCTTGGTGAGCGCGATCCGCGCAGTGGCCGACTACGCCTGCGAGAATGCCGCACACCTGCTGGAACTGGATGTGAACCCATTGTTGGTCGGTGCCCAAGGCACGACTGCGGTCGATGCGTTGATTCGCCTCGGCCAGGAGTGAGGACATGAATATGCAAAGCAAAACATTGACCGGTGGCCAGGCCCTGGTGCGCCTGTTGGCCAACTACGGCGTCGATACCGTGTTCGGCATCCCCGGCGTACACACCCTGGAGCTGTATCGCGGCTTGCCCGGCAGTGGCATTCGCCACGTGCTGACCCGCCATGAGCAGGGCGCCAGTTTCATGGCCGACGGCTATGCCCGGGTCAGCGGCAAACCCGGCGTGTGCTTCGTCATCACCGGCCCCGGCGTGACCAACGCCGCCACCGGCATTGGCCAGGCCTACGCCGACTCGATTCCGATGCTGGTGATTTCCAGCGTCAACCACAGCGCCAGCCTGGGCAAGGGCTGGGGTAGCCTGCACGAGTGTCAGGATCAACGGGCAATGACCGCACCGATCACTGCGTTCTCCGCAGTGGCGCTGACCGCCGAAGACCTGCCGGAACTGATCGCCCGTGCTTATGCGGTGTTCGACAGCGAGCGGCCGCGCCCGGTGCACATCTCGGTGCCGCTGGACGTGCTGTCGGCGCCGATTGCCCGTGACTGGAGTAATGAGGTGGTGCATCGTCCGGGTCGTGGCCCGGCATCCGCCACCGCCATCGATCAAGCCGTGGCCAGACTCAACGCTGCCAAGCGACCGATGATCATCGCCGGTGGTGGTGCGCTGAATGCCGTTTCGCAGCTGCAAGATATCAGCACCCGACTCGCTGCGCCGCTGTTTACCAGCGTCGCCGGAAAGGGCTTGCTGCCTCCGGATGCGCCGCTCAATGCCGGTTCATCCCTGTGCGTGGAGCCGGGCTGGAACCTGATCGCCGAGGCCGACGTAGTGCTGGCGGTCGGCACCGAAATGGCCGACACCGACTACTGGCGTGAGCGCCTGCCACTCAACGCCGAGCTGCTGCGAGTGGACATCGACCCGCGCAAGTTCAACGACTTTTATCCGTGCGCGGTTGCCTTGCACGGCGATGCACAACAAACCCTCAGTGGATTGCTTGAGCGTCTGCCGTCTGATGTGCGCGATGCCAGCGCAGCGATTGCCTCGGTCGCCGCCCTGCGTGAAGCGGTCAAGGCCAGCCATGGTCCGTTGCAGTCGATCCATCAAGCGATTCTTGACCGCATTGCTGCAGAGCTGCCGGACAACGCGTTCATCAGCACCGACATGACCCAACTGGCCTACACCGGCAACTACGCTTTCGACAGCCTGGCGATCCGCAGTTGGCTGCACCCGACCGGCTACGGCACCCTGGGTTATGG